>NZ_JBGOOI010000001.1:0-227521 GCF_041439605.1 Vibrio sp. 1F169
AACCGAGGTCCACGGATTTGCAATCCGCTGCATAGCCACTCTGCCAAGGCGCCTTAATAACTCCAATCGAATCGCTTATTGCCATCCTCTTGGGTACGGGATGCATTCTACGGATTCGAGCGTTTGAGTCAATATTATTTTTGTATTTTTAATTCGTTTGAATAGATTTTATACGAAACAGGCTAAATAGCTGACTTTGTGTGCAAAGCACTTTGTGGACAGGCTATTCAAAGGAGATCTATATCACATTAGATATCCACTATTGATAATTTAACCTTAGGTTAAAGATCAAAAAAGCGAGCCTCAGCTCGCTTCTTCATCAATGGTGTTTTTCGTCTAACAAATCATCTTTGGCGGCCATCAAGTATTGCGCCATTGACCAGTAAGTAAGAACGGTTGCAACATAGAGTGCAATGTAACCCACCCAAACCATCCAGTCGTCGTATCGCCAGATAAGTACCCAAAGAGCAAACATCTGAGAAACGGTTTTCACTTTACCAACCCAAGATACCGCAACGCTTGCACGTTTGCCGATTTCAGCCATCCATTCACGAAGCGCCGAGATGATAATTTCACGACCAATCATGGTCACAGCAGGAATAGTCACCCAGATCGAGTGATAATGCTCGGTAACTAAGATAAGAGCAGTAGCAACGAGCACCTTATCCGCCACGGGGTCAATAAAGGCACCAAAGCGAGACGTTTGTCCTAGTTTACGAGCCAGCATGCCATCTAGCCAGTCAGTAAAACCCGCTACCCAAAACACCATTGCAGCAGCAAAAGGAGCCCATTCATAAGGTAGGTAAAAAACAACAACGAATACTGGGATTAAAAATAGTCTCAGTAAGGACAAAATGTTAGGTATATTCAAACGCATATTATTAGGCTCTTATCAATTGCGCTTTAATGGTGCGGGATTTTTACTATTGTTTCAATGCTTGATAAATGTTTTCTGCCAAAGAATGACTAATGCCCGGCACTTTGGCTATTTCTTCGACAGTTGCACGCTTAAGTTCTTGTAAGCCACCCATATATTTCAACAAAGATTGACGACGTTTCGGTCCTACCCCTTCGATTCCTTCCAAAGCACTGGTTCGGCGAGTTTTACCTCGTTTCGCTCTGTGCCCTGCTATCGCGTGATTATGGCTTTCGTCACGAATATGTTGGATAAGGTGTAGCGCTGGCGCATCACTGGGTAAATTGAACTCTTCGCCTTCAAGAGTCACCAAGGTTTCTAAACCCGGTTTACGCGTAACCCCTTTGGCTATACCCATCATTCTTGGTCGAAATGGCCAATCACCCCAATATTGAGAAATGATCTCATGAGCGCGGTTGAGCTGACCTTTACCACCGTCGATAAAAATGATGTCTGGGATCTTATCGACATCAAGTTGCTTCGAGTAACGCCTCTCAAGCGCCTGAGCCATTGCCGCGTAATCATCACCACCGGTAATGCCAGTGATGTTGTAACGGCGGTATTCGGGTTTAACCGGCCCTTCTTGATTGAACACCACACAAGACGCAATTGTGCTTTCACCCATGGTATGACTGATATCGAAACATTCCATTCGTTTAATCGCATCCATCGACAACACTTCTTGAAGCTCTTTAAAGCGCTGGTTGATGGTCATCTTGTGATTAATCTTGGTGGTAATAGCCGTCAATGCATTGGTATTCGACAGTTTAAGGTAACGACCTCGAGTACCTGAAGGGTTGGTATTAAAGTGAATCTTACGACCCGCCACTTCACACAAGGCTTCTTGAATCGGAGTGACATCTTCCATCAAATCGGCATTGAGAATCAAACGAGTTGGGATGGTTCTCGCTTCATTATGCGCAAGATAGTATTGGCTTAAAAAGCTCGAAAAAACCTCTTCTCGCACCGTATTGTTGGGGATTTTCGGGAAATGGCTTCTACTGCCTAAAACCTTGCCTTGGCGAATCATCAAGATATGAATACACGCTACGCCATTCTCTTGAGCAAAGCCCAACACGTCCATATCTTCCATTGAATCGTCGGATACATATTGTTGTTCTTGCACGCGTCGAATCGCTTGGATTTGGTCACGGAACGCGGCAGCTTGCTCAAAGCGAAGCTCTCGGCTTGCTGTGTCCATCTTTTCGATGAGCGTCTCAAGGACTAACTTGTCCTTCCCTTGCAAGAACAGACGAACGTAGTCGATAAGTTCACTGTACTCTTCATCAGAGATGATTGAGCTGACACATGGCGCAGCACAACGGCCAATCTGATACATCAAACACGGGCGCGTTCTGTTGGCATAAACCGTATCTTCACACTGGCGAGCAGGAAAGATTTTTTGTAGTAGGTGCAACGTCTCACGCACAGCGCCGGAATCAGGGTAAGGACCAAAGTATTCGCCCTTTTTCTTTTTAGCACCACGATGCATCGACAAACGAGGATGCTTGTGACCGCTAATAAAAATATAAGGGTACGACTTATCATCACGCAAAAGTACGTTGTATTTAGGCAAGTACTGCTTGATGTAGTTATGCTCAAGGATGAGCGCTTCTGTTTCCGTGTGCGTTACAGTGACATCGATCTTGTCAATATTGCTGACTAAAGCGCGTGTTTTTTCACTGTCGACTTTTTTACGGAAATAACTGGAAAGGCGTTTTTTGAGGTTCTTAGCTTTACCGACGTAAATAACAACAGCCTCGGCGTTATACATTCGATAAACGCCGGGCTGCTCTGTTACTGTCTTGAGGAATGAGACTGAGTCAAACAAGTTGGTCACTATACGATCTCAGTGTTAAAGGGTCTCAGTGTCTAACATTCCATGTCTAATCGCTAAATGCGTGAGCTCTACATCGCCACTGATATCCAGCTTACTGAACAAGCGGTAGCGGTAACTGTTGACTGTTTTAGGACTTAGATTGAGTTGTTCTGAAATATCCGTCACTTTCTGACCTTTGGTAATCATCATCATGATTTGAAGTTCACGTTCAGATAAGTCTGCGAATGGATTTTCAGACGCAGGCGAGAATTGGCTCAAAGCCATCTGCTGCGCAATTTCTGGCGAAATGTATCGTTGGCCACTATTAACCACTCGAATTGCATTTACCATTTCATCCGGACCTGCCCCTTTAGTAAGGTAACCAGCAGCTCCAGCTTGCATCACTTTAGTTGGAAACGGATTTTCCGTATGAACAGTTAAAACGATGATTTTAACATCAGGGTTGAAACGCAAGATTTTCTTGGTTGCTTCTAAGCCACCAATACCAGGCATATTCATATCCATCAAAATAACGTCAGTATTGTTAGTACGACACCATTTTGCAGCATCTTCACCGCTTTCAGCTTCCCCTGCTACGTTCATTCCACGGACGTCTTCAATAATACGTCGTATCCCTGTGCGAACCAGCTCGTGATCATCTACAAGGAAAACATTTATCAAACTTGTATCTCCACACTATTAATTGGCTCTGCAACCACTGTGTCATTTCATCTGTTTGAAACAATTGAACAAAGGAACAGTGAATCGCAGCATTGAGTACATCTTAACTTAATTACTAAAAAAAAGCTCTGTTGAATATGTGCTGAAACACGAACTTTAGCAAGTACTTATTAACAAATAAGCCAACTAAAACAACAAGCTTTTTCTAAAAATCAACCAGTTAAAACAACACCCAATAAAATTACACAAGATAAAGATATTTTCAATACCATTGAATAGCCATTCGCGACAATTTCACTTATTTGCTTATAGAGTCCCGTTATTTGCCTCTGTTAACTAGAATTTAGTTAGTATTTTTGCTGCCTGTTATGCGCTGAGGGTCGCTAGGTGGTAGTATTCGATTCCCAATTTCAATAGGTTACTACATTGGATATTCAGCAAGGCTTTGTACTCACAAGACAAGCAAGAGACTTTTCAGGGCGCACACAAATCGACTTGTGGTTAAGCACCCCTAAAGGCCCTACGCTACTGACTATTCAAAACGAAAAGCCTGTCTTTTTTGTTGCTCAATCTGATGTTGAAGAATGTCGGGCAATCGCAGCGAAAGAGTCGATTGATTGCCAATTCAAGTCCCTAGAACTAGCCACATTTGACCAAACCCCTTTAGCCGCTTGTTACACTTCCTTATCGAGAAGCAGCTTCGGGTTAGCTCAAGCCTTTAACGGTGAAGAGATCCAAACCTTTGAAAGTGATATTCGACTAGCCGATCGATATCTGATGGAACGCTTTATCAAGGGCAGTATCGAATTCACAGGCACTATCACCCCAAAAAGACAGCATCGCAGAGTATCGAACGCAAAATGCCGAGCTGGCGATTACTTGCCAAACTTGTCTGTGGTTTCGCTTGATATTGAGTGTTCGGAAAAAGGTGTGCTTTATTCCATCGGCCTAGACAGTCCAATGGATAGCCGAGTGATAATGATTGGCGATCCACAAGAAGCAGATACCAATATCCAATGGGTTACCAACGAGAAAGCGCTGCTTGAAGCTATGATTGCGTGGTTCTCCGAGTTTGACCCGGACATCATCATCGGTTGGAATGTCATTGATTTCGACTTTAGGCTGCTGCACAAACGTTCAGAATGGAACGAAGTGAAACTCAGTATTGGTCGCGACAATCAACCGAGCTTCTTTCGCAGCTCCGCACAAAACCAGCAGGGGTTCATTACCATTCCTGGTCGCGTGGTCTTAGATGGTATCGATATGCTTAAAACAGCAACCTACCATTTCAGGTCATGGTCTCTTGAGTCCGTGTCACAAGAGTTACTGGGCGAAGGCAAAGACATTCATAATGTTCATGACCGCATGGATGAAATCAATCGAATGTTTAAGTTCGATAAGCCTTCACTTGCCAAGTACAACCTTCAAGACTGTGTGCTCGTAAACCGAATCTTCGAACACACTCACCTACTCGATTTTGCTATTGAACGTTCTCGATTAACTGGTGTTGAACTTGATCGCGTTGGCGGCTCTGTCGCTGCTTTTACTAACTTATACATGCCTCAGATACACCGAGCAGGTTACGTCGCGCCGAACTTAGAGCCTGAGAACTGGATCGCTAGCCCCGGTGGTTATGTGATGGATTCGATTCCCAACCTTTATGACTCGGTTTTGGTACTCGACTTTAAAAGCCTGTATCCATCGATCATTCGATCTTTCTTGATTGACCCGATGGGCCTGATTGAAGGACTAAAGTTAGAGTTAGGCTCCGAAGAAGACCAAGCGGTGGCTGGGTTTCGTGGCGGTCAATTCCACCGCTCTAAGCACTTTCTACCAGAGATGATCGAAAATCTGTGGGCAGCGCGTGATGTCGCAAAGAAAAATAACGAGAAAGCTTTTTCTCAGGCGATTAAGATCATCATGAACTCTTTCTATGGTGTGCTGGGTTCTTCTGGTTGTCGTTTCTTTGATACTCGATTGGCGTCATCGATCACCATGCGTGGTCATGAGATCATGAAGCAAACCAAGGTTCTGATCGAAGATAAAGGGTATCAAGTAATTTACGGAGATACCGATTCAACTTTCGTGTCTCTTAATGGCAGTTTTGAGCAAGAACAAGCAGACGAGATTGGTCACTCTCTTGTGGCTTACATCAACGACTGGTGGACGAATCACCTGAAAGAGGTCTACAACCTCACCTCGATACTTGAATTGGAATACGAAACTCACTATCGCAAGTTTCTAATGCCAACCATTCGAGGCTCTGAGACAGGATCGAAGAAACGCTATGCAGGTCTAATCAATCAAGGCGACCAAGAGAAGATCATTTTTAAAGGCCTTGAAAGTGCACGAACCGATTGGACGCCCCTTGCACAACAGTTCCAACAAACCTTGTATGAGATGGTCTTTCACGACCAAGATCCAAGTGATTATGTTAGACAGTTTGTCGATGAAACATCCGCGGGCAAACACGATGACCTACTGGTTTACCAAAAACGCTTGCGCCGTAAGTTGCATGAATACCAGAAGAACATTCCGCCACAGGTTCGCGCTGCTAGATTAGCCGATGAGATCAATGCTCAGCTCGGTCGCCCGCTTCAATATCAAAACAAAGGGCGTATTGAATATTTGATTACGCTGAGTGGCCCCGAGCCCAAGGAGTATTTGAAGAGCGGTATCGATTATCAACATTACATCGACAAGCAGATTAAACCGGTCGCAGAAGCGATTCTGCCATTTATAGGGTTAGATTTTGAAAGAGTCAGCGGCCAGCAGCTAGGTCTGTTCTAGATTTAATTCTCTTTTCGACGCGACATTAGACTCGAGATATCTATTAAAACTCGAGCCAGACCTTAAAACGAAAAAAGCAGAGGAGTGCTTAACTCGCTCTGCTTTTTCATATCAATGGATAGCTTACGATCTTGATAGCTTACGACCCCCTACCCGATTCGAAACTCAGTTTTCTGATACTGCTTAACCAGCCATTCACCAAAGCCATCAAGAATACCTATTACTGAACGTTTAGGAATCGCACGCCCAGACAGCAAAATACCCAATCTTTGAATCTCGACTTCTTTCTCTGGATGATATCTCAAGAACTGTTGACCGCACTCCATAGGCGCATCGAACCAGTTTTTATCTCGGTACATGATCAAAGAGTAACTGGCTCGCAGAAGCTTCTTGGCAATAATCACCTGCGCGGCGATTTGCTGCTCTGGCGTTGTTGCTCGGGCAATCTTATTACGATAAACCGCTAACCAATTTTCCGCGTCCATATTCCAGTGCTTGGCAATTTCCCAACTCGTTTCGAAATCACCATAGCAATCAGATAAGTCTTCACCATGCACACACACGGCTAAATGCTTGAGCATGAAGCCCCACGTAAAGATATTGTCGAAATCAACTATCTCGCTCACCAAGGTAGTTTTGATCGCCACTTGAGTGACCTGAGGGAAGCTCTTTTGGAAGCGCCATTTAATGGTATTCAGCAGCGTGGTTCGTTGATCTGGAAAAGGACGATGAGTAACCACAACCACATCTAGATTCGAGCGACCGACGACGGCTTGTTTGCGTGCCACACTGCCATAAACATAGACACTGTGTAGATTGGATCCTAACCCACCTTTTAAAAAGGTAATCAGATCGTTAACCACAGGTTGGAATTCAGGTTGAAATGGCTGTGTTGGGTCAATAACAGGTAGCTGCATAGGTCGTTTCGGTAAATAAAATAATGATTTAACTGTCTCTCTATGATCGCTTAGGTGACTTTATGATTCAAGCTATTCCTATTTATAGCGTCTACGAGATATAATCACCGGATAGACCCAATAAGGACAAACACAAAATGCCTAGAGCAAGTGAGATTAAAAAAGGTTTTGCGATCAACGTTGATGGCAAAACAGTACTAGTAAAAGATATCGAAGTGACAACACCAGGTGGCCGTGGCGGTCAAAAGATTTACCGCTTCCGTGGTCACGATGTAGCAACTGGCGTTAAAACAGAAGTTCGCCACAAGGCTGACGAAATCGTTGAAACTATCGACGTAACTAAGCGTGCAGTGATGTTCTCTTACGTTGACGGCAACGAGTACATCTTCATGGATAACGAAGATTACTCACAGTTCATCTTCAACGGTGAAATGATCGAAGACGAACTGCTATTCATCAACGAAGAAACTCAAGGCATGTACGCGATTCTTATCGACGGTACTGCAGCAACGCTTGAACTACCAACTTCAGTTGAGCTAGTGATCGAAGAAACAGACCCTTCAATCAAAGGTGCATCTGCTTCAGCTCGTACTAAGCCAGCTCGTCTGTCTACTGGCCTTACTGTTCAAGTTCCTGAGTACATTGCAACTGGCGACAAAGTTGTTGTGAACACAGCTGAACGTAAATACATGAACCGCGCAAGCTAAGATATTTATTATGACCGAAGCTAACGACTTTATGTCTTACGACGACGCAATTGACACTGCATACGACATCTTTCTAGAGATGGCTCCTGATAACCTTGAACCAGCAGACGTGATCCTATTCACGGCTCAGTTTGAAGATCGTGGCGCTGCAGAGCTCGTTGAAACTGGTGACGATTGGGTTGAACATGTTGGCTTTGAAGTCGACAAAGAGATCTACGCTGAAGTACGCATTGGTCTTGTAAATGAAGCTGATGATGTCTTAGATAACGTATTCGCTCGTCTGCTGATCAGCCGTGACCCTGAACACAAGTTCTGTCACATCTTGTGGAAACGCGACTAGGCTCTTCTTAAATCAGCTCAGAGTACTGAGCTGATTTTCTTACGACTTCATAGCCTCATCACTTTACCAAACTGCAACTCTACAAAATTATGACCAAAGCAAAGACAGATACACTATCCAAAGGCTATGCCTGTGTTGGATTAGTAAACCCCAAAACACCTGAAAATGTTGGCTCAGTAATGCGAGCGGCTGGTTGCTACGGAGCAAACTCTGTATTTTATACTGGCACCCGTTATGACCACGCTCGACAGTTTCATACCGACACCAAGGAAAAGCACCTTGAGCTACCATTAATTGGTGTTGAAGACCTGAAAGACATTATTCCAGTTGGCTGCGTACCAATCGCGGTTGATTTGATAGAAGGCGCTAAGCCTCTGCCTGATTATAAGCACCCACCTCGTGCTTTTTATATCTTCGGCCCTGAAGATGGAACTCTGAAAAAAGAGATCACGGACTTCTGTCGTGAAACTATCTACGTTCCGACTAATGGCTGCATGAACCTTGCTGCCGCGGTCAATGTTATTTTGTATGACCGCATGGCGAAGGGTGACAACTTCTCGAATCATTTGAAAGTGACCTAATACCAATCGTAGTCCATAGCTAGTCACCCTAGCTAGTGAAGCACTTCTACCTGGTTAATCGTTTCTACTTGGTAAGCACTTCGACATGATTTGAACTGCGCCATATTCAAGACGAAAAAAAACCTGCTAAGTTAGCAGGTTTTTTAGTATTCGAAACGTTGGACTAAGCTTTAAGCTTAAGAACTGTAGCAACTACTGGTGTAATTACTTACGTGATCTTGGCTTAGCCGGTTTAGCCGGGCGTCCGTTGTTCAGTTTAGGCTTTTTGGTAGCCTGAGGTTTGCCATTGGTCGCTGGAGCACTACGGCCTGAATCAGGTGTTGTAGTACCGCGAGTTGCAGGCTTCTTACGCTTAGTCTGGTTGCTACGGCCTTTAGGAGCATTTGCACGCTCTTCGTGACGCTTAACAGCGCGACGAATTTTTTGGCTACGAGAACGCTCACGCTTACGAGAAGTGTTTGCAGGATCAAGATCCAACAGTGTCTCTTTTTCTGGCTGAAGTTCAACAAGCTCACGCAAGTAGTTTACTTCTTGAAGATCTAGCTCTTTCCAACCGCCACGAGGCAGTTTCTTATCAAGGTAGATATCACCGTAACGTACACGTTTCAGACGGCTTACTGTTGTTTCTTGTGATTCCCAAAGACGACGAACCTCACGGTTACGACCTTCGTTAATCGCTACGTAGAAAGTATGGTTCATACCTTCACCGCCAGCGTAAACCACGTCTTCGAAACGAGCCATACCATCTTCAAGTTGAACGCCACGAGTCACGTTCTTAACTTTTTGCTCAGTCACTTCACCAAACACACGTACTAGGTACTCACGCTCAACCTGACGGCTTGGGTGCATTAGGCGGTTTGCAAGTTCACCATCAGTAGTGAAAAGCAAAAGACCCGATGTGTTTGCATCAAGGCGGCCAACTGAAATCCAACGAGAACCACGGATCTTAGGTAGACGATCGAAAACAGTGCGGCGACCTTCAGGATCATGACGAGTACAAAGCTCACCTTCAGGTTTGTAGTAAGCAAGTACACGACAAACCACTTCTTCAGAGGCTTTGCCTGTAATAGTGTGGCCATCGATACGGATCACTGAGTTCTCGTCTTCAAGACGCTCACCCAATTTCGCAACTTGACCGTTAACACTTACACGACCAGATTTAATTAAACCTTCTAGTTCACGACGAGAACCGTGACCAGCTCGCGCTAAAACCTTCTGTAATTTTTCGCTCATTTACTCTTTTCTACCTAATTGTCGTCTTCACAGACGTCGAATGAATTTTTCGCGACCAAATCGCGGTCGCGTATTATCGCAAATAACCTGCCAAAAAGCACTTGTTATTTACTCTGGCAGGTTTGCCGTTTCGTTACAGACTGTTAATCAGTAACGCTATTATTCAAACGGCGCTGGATCGCCGGCACCACGACGTAAAACAACGGCATCATCGTCACTGAAGTCAATAACCGTAGTCGGTTGCTCACCTAAGTAGCCGCCATTCAAAATGACATCAACCGCATGCTCTAGGCTGTCGCGAATTTCTTCTGGATCCGATTCAGTTGTCTCGTTACCCGGAAGAATCAGAGACGTCGACATCAATGGCTCACCCATTGCTTCCAACAGGTCAAGTGCAATCTTGTTGTCTGGGACACGAATACCAATCGTTTTACGTTTCGCATTCATCAAACGCTTCGGTACTTCTTTGGTTGCTTTGAAGATAAACGTGTAAGCACCGGGCGTGTGCGCCTTAAGTAAACGGAAAGCAACGTTATCAACTCGTGCATACAGTGACAATTCAGAAAGATCACGGCATAACAACGTGAAATTGTGCTTATCATCGATTCGACGAATTTTACAGATGCGTTCAAGTGCTTGTTTGTTTTCAAGCTGACAGCCCAGCGCATAACCGGAATCTGTTGGATAAACCACAACGCCGCCATTGCGAATAATCGCAACCGCTTGAGTAATTAAGCGCGCTTGTGGGTTATCTGGGTGTACATAAAAAAACTGGCTCATTGTTGATCCTCGTTATCGAATCTCTCGACTCTATCATCAGAAGGAGCTGGTTCACCTAAATACTGTTATCGGTATCAGTTGGTGAAACCGTTTGAAACTCCCAATCTTTCCATACTTCTTCGACCCCAGAAGGTAGCCAGAGATTACGTCCAAGTTCCATCCACGGAGATGGATAATGGAAGTCACTGCCTTGGGAGGCTAATAGTTTGTATTGTATAGCATAATCCGCAAGTGTGCGTCTTTCTTGTTGCGCTTGCTGAGGCTGAGCGACTTCCATAGCGTCACCTTTTGCTTCAACAAATGCAGCTAACAGACGCTTAACCCACTTCGCTGTTAAGCCATATCGGCCGGGGTGAGCTAATACGGCTTGACCACCAGCAGCATGAATAGCCGTGACAGCATCACTCATTGAACACCACGTTGGCGGCACATAACCTGGGTTATTGCGAGTCAGAAACTTTTTAAACACCTGCTGCATGGTTTTCGCGTAGCCGTTATCGACTAACCACTTAGCAAAGTGAGCACGAGTGATAGGCGCATCACCCGCAATCAATTTAACTTCTTCTAGCAAGCCTTCACGAGTCGCTTTCTCAAGACGTTGAGCAATCATCTCTGCACGCCCAACACGGTGTTGCTTCTGTTGTTCAATTAACGCTTTTAGCTCTGGTGACTCCGGATCAACATTTAACCCAACAATATGGATATCTTTGTTTTGCCAAACGGTCGAAATCTCAATGCCGTTGATCAACTGGATAGGAAGGTTGTTATCAGCAATATAGCTGCGTGCTTCAGCAAGCCCATCAGTCGTATCATGATCTGTAATCGCTAACGCTTCGATGTTAAAGCCTAGCGCTCGGTCAATCAGTTCAGGTGGAGTAAGTCGGCCATCTGAGGCTGTTGTATGACTATGTAGATCAATTCTCATATATTCTTTTTCATTGTTTTCAATTTTTATCGTTATATTTGTGTCAACGCACTTGACCTGCAAGCGCAAAACTAGTTAACTAGTACGCAAATACGAAGTATCACATTTGATAGGTTCACCATGTTACAAGAATTTAACCAAAACCATAAAGATAAAGTTTTAGAACTTTCTTCAGTAGAAGCAAGTTCAGAGCTTAATTGGTGGCGCACTTGGACAAGTTCTTGGTGGGCTAACGTGTACTTCTAGTTAAACAGTTTGTTTATAAAAAAGTTATCACTAAGCCCGCTTTAATAGCGGGCTTTTTAATTTGTCGAACATCTCACATTCAACTGACTAACAAATCATCGAATTGACCATATTCTAGATTGGGTGAAAGGTATCTTTATGCGACTATGTACGGCAGGAAATTTAAAGAATCATAAAGGAGGTCTTGTGAACAAGGCCATTGAAATCAAAAAGCTGGGAACCATTGAGGTCATCAATTCTTCAGTTCCTTACTCGCAAGATCCAACCAGCGTTTTTCATACTTTGTGTGAAAACAAAACAGACAGCCTGTTGTTGGAATCTGCTGAGATTGAATCTAAACAGAACCTGACAAGCCTACTCCTTATCGACTCTGCTGTTCGCATCGTATGTCGCGGACATGAAGTAACCTTCCAAGCATTGACTGAAAATGGTCAAGCGCTTATCGAACATCTAACTCAAAACGTTAAAGCAGAAATTGAATCTGACCTTACCAATAACGTTTTGACGCTGACTTTTGTCGAGCCAAGCAACGAATTAGATGAAGACTCACGTTTAAGAGAAGCTTCTTCATTCGATGCACTGCGTTTGGTTCAACACAGCTTTGAGCAAGACGCGGATAACAAGCACGCGTTATTCATGGCGGGCCTATTCGCTTACGACATCGTGGCGAACTTTGAACCGCTAGGTGATGCTGAAGCGACTAACAACTGCCCTGACTTTGTTTTCTACGTTGCGGAAACACTATTGCGTTTCGATCACCAAGAGAACGAAGGTCTGCTTCACGCGAGCTTGTTCACTCAAGATGAAAACATCAGAACACAATTAACTGAGCGTCTAGCTGATATTCAGACACAATGTCAGTCATTGAAAGCCATCACAGAAGTAACGCCGCTCGACAATGTTGAAGCTGTACCAAGCGTTTCAGATGAAGACTTCTGCCAAACGGTTCGTGACTTAAAAGAGTACGTAGTTAAAGGCGATGTATTCCAAGTGGTACCTTCACGCCGCTTCACTCTGCCTTGCCCTGCTCCACTGGCGGCTTATAAAGAGCTCAAGCAAAGTAATCCAAGCCCTTACATGTTCTATATGCAAGACGAGCTATTTACTCTGTTTGGTGCCTCTCCAGAAAGTGCTCTGAAATACGAAACCGAAACCAACCAAATCGAGATTTACCCAATTGCTGGTACTCGTCGCCGCGGTAAGCGCCCAAATGGCCAAATCGATTTCGATCTAGACAGCCGTATTGAGCTTGAACTGCGTACCGACAAGAAAGAAAACGCCGAGCACATGATGCTTGTTGACCTAGCACGTAACGATGTGGCTCGTATTGCCGAAGCAGGCACTCGCCACGTAGCAGACTTGTTGAAAGTGGATCGCTACAGCCATGTGATGCACTTGGTTTCTCGTGTTGTTGGTCAGCTACGTGAAGACTTAGATGCCCTACACGCTTACCAAGCTTGTATGAACATGGGCACGCTAACGGGCGCACCAAAAATCCGCGCAATGCAGCTTATTCGAGACGTAGAAAAAACGCGTCGTGGTAGCTACGGTGGTGCAGTCGGTTATCTAACCGGTGAAGGGACTCTAGATACTTGTATCGTAATTCGTTCTGCTTACGTTGAAGATGGCGTAGCACAGGTACAAGCTGGCGCTGGTGTGGTATTCGACTCAGACCCACAAGCAGAAGCCGATGAAACTCGCGGCAAAGCTCAAGCGGTCATCTCTGCGATTCAAGCAGCTCACACTAAGAGCTCTGCTACAAACCAACACTCATCAAATAAGAAGGAGTCGTAATCATGGCTGATATTGTATTCATCGATAACTTCGACTCATTCACATACAACCTTGTAGACCAGTTTCGTTCATTAGGTCACAGCGTAAAGATTTACCGTAACAACATTCCTGCAAAAGTAGTTGAAGCGGCGATCAACGAACTAGACAACCCTGTTGCACTGCTTTCACCAGGCCCTGGCGCTCCAGCGGATGCGGGCTGCATGCCTGAGCTAATTCAGCTGCTAAAAGGCAAAGTGCCAATGATTGGTATTTGCTTAGGCCACCAAGCGATTGTTGAAGCCTACGGCGGCACCGTTGCAGGCGCTGGCGAAATCATTCATGGTAAGGTGTCGATGATGGAACACCAAAACCATGCGACTTACCAAGGCTTACCTTCGCCGCTGGCTATCGCTCGCTACCACTCTTTAGTGGCAACGCATGTATCCGATAGCTTAACGGTGACCGCTGAAGTCGATGATTTGGTGATGTCTGTGGTTCAAGAACAAGACAAGGTTTGTGGATTCCAATTCCACCCTGAATCGATTATGACGACCTACGGTGCAACGCTTCTAGCGAACGCTATCGAATGGGCTCTTGAGAAACCTCTTCATCTAGAGAAAAGCTCTACTCTTGATAAAAAGACTAACTAGGAAACGATCATGGAACAGATTAATAAACTTTACGAACAACAGTCTCTTACTCAAGAAGAAAGCCAACAACTGTTTGATGTGATCATCAAGGGCGAACTAGACCCAATCTTGATGGCTTCTGCGCTTACTGCACTGAAAATCAAAGGCGAAACGCCAGATGAAATTGCTGGCGCGGCGAAAGCACTGCTTGCCAATGCAAACCCGTTCCCACGTCCTGATTACGATTTTGCAGACATCGTAGGTACCGGTGGTGACGGTCATGACACCATCAACATTTCTACAACTTCTGCATTTGTAGCAGCAGCGTGTGGTTTAAAAATAGCTAAGCACGGCAACCGCAGCGTATCGAGCAAATCAGGCTCTTCTGACCTACTAGACTCGTTCGGCATTAACCTAGCGATGACAGCAGAAGACACTCGTACTGCAGTCGACGAGCTTGGCGTAGCATTCCTATTTGCTCCGCAATATCACGTCGGTGTACGTCACGCGATGCCTGTTCGTCAGACGATGAAAACGCGCACTATCTTCAACATCCTTGGTCCACTGATTAACCCTGCTCGCCCTAATATCGAGTTAATGGGTGTTTACAGCAAAGAGCTCGTCCGCCCTATCGCGGAAACCATGCTGCAAATGGGTATGAAGCGTGCTGCCGTTGTGCATGGTAGTGGCCTTGATGAAGTGGCTATTCATGGCGAGACAATCGTTGCTGAAATTAAAGATGGCAAGATTCACGAATACACAGTGACACCGGCTGACTTTGGCCTGAACACTCACCCTCTTGAAGCAATCAAGGGCGGCGAGCCAGAAGAGAACAAAGCCATCACAACCGATATCCTGACGGGTAAAGGCACAGATGCTCAAGTTGGCGCTGTGGCAGTCAACGTTGCTCTGCTGATGCGTCTATTTGGTCACGAAGATCTAAAAGCCAACACACAGCAAGCGATTGACGCGATGAACTCTGGCAAAGCGTACGAGCTTGTACAAAAGCTTTCTGCACACGCCTAACGAACGACGAGACAAAGAACATGACACAGACTACCGATAAACTGTCGACCCACGTTTCAGTCAAAGAAGCTGAAATGGCGGAAGTATTAGCAAAAATCGTTCGTGACAAATACCAATGGGTTGAAGCGCGTAAGCAAACTCAACCATTGGACGAGTTTAAAGCAGCGTTAACCGCAACAGACCGCAGCTTTTATGATGCATTGAGCGGCGAGCAAACCGTTTTCATCACTGAATGTAAAAAGGCCTCTCCGTCAAAAGGTCTAATCCGTGACGAGTTTGACCTCGACTACATTGCGTCGGTTTACAACAACCACGCAAACGCGATTTCTGTGCTGACAGACGAGAAGTACTTCCAAGGTGACTTTGAGTTTTTACCTAAAGTTCGCAGCATTGCTAAGCAGCCTATCCTGTGTAAAGACTTCATGGTTGATACCTACCAAGTGTACTTAGCTCGACATTACTCAGCTGATGCTATCTTGTTGATGCTATCGGTATTAGATGACGAAGAGTACCAAGCGCTGGCTGAAGTTGCTCACTCGCTAAATATGGGTGTACTCACCGAAGTCAGTAACGAAGAAGAGCTTCACCGCGCAGTCGCTTTAAAAGCAAAAGTGATCGGTATTAATAACCGTAACCTGCGTGACCTTTCGACGGATTTGAACCGAACCAAAGAGTTGGCGCCGCTGATTCGCGAACTGGCTCCAAACGCAGTCGTGATTTCAGAGTCTGGCATCTACACACATCAACAAGTTCGTGACCTTTCAACGTTTGCAGACGGCTTCCTAATCGGCAGCTCTTTAATGGCAGAGAAAAACCTTGAACTCGCAGTGCGTAAAGTAACACTCGGTGAAAACAAGGTGTGTGGTTTAACTCACTCTGATGATGCAGCAAAGGCTTATCAAGCTGGTGCGGTATTCGGTGGTCTGATTTTCGTTGAAGCATCTAAGCGTCATGTTGATATCGAAGCAGCTCGTTTAACCATGAGCGGCGCACCTTTGAACTACGTGGGTGTATTCCAAAACCACAGCGTAGCAGACGTTACGAAAACGGTATCTGAGCTAGGCCTATTCGCTGTGCAACTGCACGGTGATGAGTCTCAAGCATTTGTCGATGAGTTAAAACAATCAATACCTGAAAGCGTTGAAATTTGGAAAGCTTACGGTGTGGCTTCTGGTGGTGAAAACTGTGCTAAAAGCGCGCTACCAGAATTACTGAAAAGCAACGTGACTCGTCACCTGCTAGATACTAAAGTAGGTTCTCAAACGGGTGGTACAGGTCAAGCGTTCGATTGGAGCCTAATCAACAACCAAAGCGCAATCATGTTGGCGGGTGGCCTAAACCCAGACAATGCTAACCAAGCAGCGAAACTAGGCTGCTTAGGGCTAGACCTAAACTCAGGCGTTGAATCAGCTCCAGGTAAAAAAGACGCAGACAAACTGCAACGCGCTTTTGCAGCGATTCGTAATTACTAGTCCAAGCTCGGCGCTAGAAATTAGAAAGCAGAAACTAAAAACATATTTGTGAGCTTTGCCTTTTGCGAAGCTCAAGCAAGATTAAATGACTTGGTGTGAATACACATCGATAGAATTGAAGGAATAACACAATGGCTAAACTCGATGCCTACTTTGGTGAATACGGTGGTCAATACGTACCGCAGATCCTAGTGCCAGCACTAGACCAACTGGAACAAGCATTTATCGATGCACAAGCAGATCCTGAGTTCCGCAGTGAATTCATGACGCTTCTGCAAGAGTACGCAGGTCGTCCAACGGCACTAACGCTAACGCGTAACCTGACTAAAGGTACAAAAACCAAACTGTACCTAAAGCGTGAAGATCTACTTCACGGTGGTGCTCACAAGACAAACCAAGTTCTTGGCCAAGCATTGCTAGCAAAACGTATGGGTAAACAGGAAATCATCGCTGAAACTGGCGCAGGCCAACATGGTGTTGCAACGGCTCTAGCTTGTGCTCTATTGGGCCTTAAGTGTCGTGTTTACATGGGCGCAAAAGACGTTGAACGTCAAAGCCCGAACGTGTTCCGTATGAAACTTATGGGCGCAGAGGTTATCCCTGTTCATTCTGGCTCTTCAACGCTAAAAGATGCATGTAACGAAGCGCTACGTGACTGGTCTGCAACTTATGAAGACGCACACTACCTATTGGGTACTGCGGCTGGCCCTCACCCATTCCCAACGATTGTTCGTGATTTCCAACGCATGATTGGTGAAGAAACGAAGCACCAAATCTTGGCTCGTGAAGGTCGCCTTCCAGATGCCGTGATCGCTTGTGTCGGAGGTGGTTCAAACGCTATCGGTATGTTCGCTGACTTCATTGAAGAAGAGTCTGTACGCCTGATCGGTGTAGAGCCTGCTGGTAAAGGTATTGATACCGACCAACACGGCGCGCCGCTTAAGCACGGTAAAACCGGTATCTTCTTCGGTATGAAAGCACCACTGATGCAAGATGAGAACGGCCAAGTAGAAGAGTCTTATTCTGTTTCTGCTGGTCTAGACTTCCCATCAGTTGGTCCTCAACACGCGCACCTAAATGCTATTGGCCGTGCTGAATACGACAACGTAACCGACGATGAAGCGCTAGAAGCGTTCCAATTGATTGCACGCAAAGAAGGTATTATCGCAGCACTCGAGTCATCTCATGCTGTGGCTCACGCTGTCAAAATGGCTCACGACGACCCAGAGAAAGAACAGCTATTAGTGGTTAACTTATCTGGTCGTGGTGACAAAGACATTTTCTCCGTACACGACATTCTTAAAGAGAAAGGAGCATTATAATGGATCGCTATCAATCACTCTTCACTCGCTTAGCTGAAAAGAATCAGGGCGCATTTGTACCATTCGTAACGGTTGGCGATCCTAACCCTGAGCAGTCTCTTAAGATCATGGAAACGCTAGTTGAAGCGGGTGCTGACGCACTTGAGCTTGGTATCCCATTCTCAGATCCGCTTGCAGATGGCCCAACAATCCAAGGCGCAAACATTCGCGCGTTAGATTCAAAAGTAACGCCAGATGTGTGCTTCGATCTTATCGGTCAAATTCGTGCTAAATACCCAGAGTTACCAATCGGCCTACTGATGTACGCAAACTTGGTTTACGCACGTGGTATAGAAAATTTTTACGAACGCTGCGCAAAAGCAGGTATCGATTCAGTATTGATTGCTGATGTACCAACTAACGAGAGTGGCGAGTTTGTTGCTGTAGCTAAGAAGTTTGGTGTTCACCCAATCTTTATTGCTCCACCAACAGCAAGCGATGAAACGCTTCAATCAGTATCTGAGCTAGGTGGCGGCTACACCTACCTACTTTCTCGCTCAGGCGTAACGGGTGCAGAAACAAAAGCAAACATGCCAGTAACGGCACTGCTTGATCGCTTGAACAAGTTCGATGCGCCACCAGCACTGCTTGGTTTCGGTATCTCGGCTCCTGAACAAGTGAAAGAAGCGATTGTAGCTGGCGCTGCCGGTGCGATCTCAGGCTCAGCCGTAGTTAAAATCATTGAAAACAACGTTGAACAACCAGAAGCAATGCTTAAAGCCCTTGCGGAGTTTGTTACGCCAATGAAAGCGGCTACGCAGAAATAATCGACGCTCGTAATCAATGGTCATTAAATAGAACCAGCGATTCAAATACTAAAAGGCTCCACAACTGTGGAGCCTTTTTTATTGCTCTTCATTTGAGCCAATCACTCATCGGCTTTCATCGCTTTCTTAATCGCTGCCTCATTGAGCGTCGCTTTGATCGGGTCGGTTATCTTCTCGACCAGATCGATGGGCATTGGGAATATGATTGTGGAAGTTCGCTCATTAGCTACTTCTGTTAGTGTTTGCATATATCGCAATTGAATGGCGTTGGGCGCTTGATTAAGAACCTCTGCAGCCTCTTTCAGCTTGGTTGATGCTTCTAATTCCCTGTTGCATGGATCACCTTAGCTCGACGTGAACGTTCCGCCTCGGCTTGCTTAGCAAGGGCTCGCACCATACTGTCATCAAGATCCACATGCTTGATCTCGACATTGGCAATCTTAATCCCCCAGTTATCGGTGTGTTGATCCAGTATCGCTTGCAAGTCTCTATTGAGCTCTTCTCGCTCAGACAGCAATTCATCCAACTCATGCTGTCCTAATACTGAACGCAACGTTGTTTGTGACAGTTGACTGGTCGCTTCGAGGTAGTTCTCTACGTTATTGATCGCCATCTTCGGATCCAGCACTCGAAAATAGACCACGGCATTCACCTTCACTGACACGTTATCGCGTGTGATCAAATCTTGCGTCGGCACGTCCAACACGATAGTTCGTAGATCCACTCGCACAATTTGTTGGATGAAAGGAATGATGATAATTAACCCCGGCCCTTTAACACCGTAAAAGCGCCCAAGGAAAAACACCACTGCACGTTCATATTCGCGCAGCACTCTGAACATGCTGGCTATCAACAAGATAACGAGCACAATGACAATACCTATAGTGTGTATAAACATAACCGCCCCCTAATGGTAACGATGGCTAAGCAATTAATAATTCAATAACGTTTGTTCTAACAGTCCGCGCTAGCTAGATTTCGATGATGTATCATCGGGCAGCGCCTCAACATCCAAAGATAGCCCCGTCAGCTTGGTCACTCTGATGATCTGCCCCACTTGCAATTCACTCGCACATTTGGCTTGCCAGATCTCACCTTCGACTAGCACATGCCCCGCACCGGGGAAGCCGCTTACCACTTTGCCCGTGTCACCGACTACCGCTTCCATCCCCGTAGTCACTGGTTTGTTTCTCACTCGGACTAGCATTGATATTGTTACGACGATAAAGGCAACAGAGAACAAACTGATCCCGATAATTAACGGCAATGCGATTTGATAACCCGGCACTTCGGTATCCATCAACATGATCGAGCCGAGCGTAAACGCAGCGACGCCGCCCAAACCGAAGATGCCAAAACTGGGGCTAAAGGCCTCTGCGACCATCAAAGCAATTCCCAATAGGATTAAAGCAAGGCCCGCGTAACTCACAGGCAGCATTTGTAAGGAGTACATCGCTAATAACAGACAGATACCGCCCAAAACACCCGGTAGCCCGACGCCGGGGTTATAGAATTCGAGTAACAAACCGTAGATACCAATCAGCATCAAAATATATGCAACGTTCGGGTTCGTGATCACTGACAGCAAACTAAAGCGCCAGTCTTGTTCCCGCTCGATAAAAACCACCTCATTGAGCTGAACTTCCTGACTGACACCGTTGATGGTGACGGTGCGCCCGTTACTCAGTTCAACCAATTGCTGAAGGTCGCTGGCAATAAAATCAATCACGTTAAGAGTCAGTGCATTCTCAGAATCCAAACTTGCTGCCTCTCGCACCGCTTTTTCTGCCCATTCTTCATTACGGTTGTGTAGCTTAGCCAAACTGACAATGTAAGCCGCAGCATCATTGATGACTTTCTTCTCCATCGCAGTGGTTGCTTTTACTTGGTCTGGGTTCTCTTGTTTTGTTTCGTCTTGCTCACTCGCTGACGTGTTGTCATCTTTATTAGCATCGTCTTGAGGAGATAGCGGATTAGTCGGTGCTTTACCCCCACCGAGCGACACAGGTGTTGCTGCACCTAGATTAGTTCCGGGCGCCATGGAAGCAACGTGGCTGGCAAGTAAAATATAGGTTCCGGCGCTCGCTGCTCGCGAACCCGCAGGCCCAACCCAAGTAACGACTGGAATCGGTGAGGTGGTGATGGATCGAATAATGTCACGCATCGACGAATCTAACCCGCCAGGCGTATTCATTTTCAAAATGATGAGTTTTGCTTGCTCATCGTGAGCTTGTTCTATTTCTCTAGTGAGGTAATCACTGGTCGCCGGACCTATCCCTCCGTTCACCTCAATCACCCAGACATCATCGGCCTGAGCGAACACAGAGCTGAACAACAGAAGAAACGCAAACAAGTACTTTAATATAAAAGTCATAGCCCCTCTCCTTACAACTGAGATGCTAGATAGACGTTTTATTTAAAGCGCAGAGGTAACATCTTGGTAATAAATAGATACCTTAAGCATAGTTCAGGCTAAATTTCCCACAACAAGCTTTATCATTTTCAGCCAGATTAATCTGTATAGAAAAAACGCAAAGATATGGATTAAATGTTAACAAAAGTAAGCAAGCGACTCGAAGCACAATCCATTCACAAAGCGATCAATAAAAACACTTTTATAAATCTTACAAATAACCGAACAACGAAAAACCAAAGCAAACGTTTGCTTTGGTGTGAAAAAACATCTAATAGCGATTCACCTGCTGTTTTTAAGAGACTTTCACCTCTGCTCATATTGATAAATGTAAAGGATACGTGTAAAACTCTTCGCGAAATATTTATCCAATGGCACATCGTTCATTGGTGAGTAATTCTGGGATTTTTATATTTAGTAGCACAGAGGTTATGGAAGTGTTAAAAGAAAAGAGTTTACTAAGCAACATCGGCGTTCAAGTCGTTATTGCAATGATCATCGGTACCGCTGTCGGTGCAATGATGGGTGACAGCGCAACAATGTTCGCTCCACTGGGCGCAATCTTCATCAATTTAATCAAGATGCTGGTTATTCCTCTAGTCGCAGTTGCCCTAATTTCAGGTGCTGCAGGTCTAGGTAATAGCTCATCGGCAGGTAAAGTTGGTGTGGTTACACTGGGTTACTTTGCACTCACGTCTGCACTTGCTGTAGCACTAGCGCTTGTAATGGGTGAAGTATTCGAACCGGGTCGTGGTATCGATGTTTCTGGCGTTGAAGGTATGTTCTCTTCTGAATACGCTGCGAAAGGCGAACTTCCAACGTTCTGGGCAACCATCACGGGCATGATCCCTACCAACGTTTTCCAATCACTGAACGAAGCCAACATTCTGCAAATTCTCGTTTTCTGCTTATTCTTCGGTATTGCGATTTCTAAACAAGCGAAAGAAAAACGCGACCCAATCATCAATGGCGTAAACGCGATTGTTGACGCTATGGTTTGGATGATCAACAAGGTTATGATCATTGCACCACTTGGTGTATTTGGCCTAATGGCAGAAGCAGTCGGTACATTCGGTTTTGGCGCACTTATGGTCGTGTTCAAGCTGTTCATTGTCTACATTGCTGCGATTCTTATCTTCGGGTTTGTGGCTTACCCACTGATGATTCAAATCTTCACTAAGACTTCAGCTAAGAAGTTCCTAGTGGCAATGAAGAAACCTCAAGCGGTTGCACTATCAACAGCCTCTTCAATGGCGACACTGCCAGTAACAATGGAAACGGTAGAGAAAGAACTTGGTGTTCGTAACTCTACGGCTTCATTCGTCCTGCCTCTTGGCGCGACGATCAACATGTCTGGTAATGCAATTTACTACGGCCTAGTTGCTATATTCTTTGCACAGCTGTTCAATATCGACCTGTCTATGGGTGCTTACGTTGCTATCATCGTAACCTCTACGCTAGGCGCAGTTGGTCAAGCTGGTGTTCCAGGTCCTTCTTTCCTAGTGGTTGCGGTTCTTCTAGCAGCTGGTATCCCTATCGAAGGTCTACCTCTATTATTCGCTCTAGACCGTATCTTCGACATGATTCGTACTGCTCTTAACATCACAGGTGATGCAGCATGTGCAGTAATCGTTGATTCTCTAATCAAAGACGAAGTGAAAGAAGCTGAGCTAGAGAAACAACAAGCTTAAACTTCTTAGAAACCTAAAGACCAAAAAGCCACTCATTGAGTGGCTTTTTTACTTTCAAACGTTGATATTTGTTAACTCTAAATTAAGCGTCTTAAGAAACGTTAATTTTAAATCTCAGGACTTTCAAACTTGAATCGGGGTCAACATCGACAAACTCAGGTGGGTTATCTAGACGCTCGATAAACTCAACACTTGGCGCTTCTTCTACCATCGTCTCAATCAAGAAGTTTGGTGACACTGCTGGTGAGTTAACACAAGCAATCACTTCACCACCTTCGGTTAGAAGCTCAGGCAAACGACGTAAGATCTTTTTGTAGTCTTTAGTAAGTGCAAAGCTGCCTTTTTGGAACGAAGGCGGATCGATAATAACCAGCTCATATGGGCCACCCTTCTTGATTTTTCCCCACGACTTAAAGATATCGTAGCCAAGGAAGTTCACCGAGCGCATATCATGCTCATTCAAGCGGTGGTTATCACGGCCTTTGTTCAGTGATCCGCGAGACATGTCTACGTTCATACATTGTCGAGCGCCACCCGCAATCGCCGCCACAGAGAAACCACAAGTGTATGCGAACAGGTTAAGAACGTTCTTATCCTTAGCATTATCTTGTACCCACTGACGGCCATTACGCATGTCTAGGAACAGACCGAAGTTCTGATTGCGGCCAATGTCTAGTTGGTACTTAAGCCCATGTTCAACCACGACTGGTGAGTCGTTCAATTGACCCCACAACACTTCAGAGGGCGCGCCATCAGCATAACGGTGTTGCAGCACAATGCTTGTGCCCTGTTTTACTTGCCAGATATCTTTGTTAGTGAGGTCGACCAATCCAGTCTTTAGAGATGATAAGAACGCTTGGTCCACTTCTTTAAACACGTTAACCAATAACTGTCCATCAACCCAATCACAAGTGAGTTGATCTAGGCCGGGCCAAAACTTGCCACGCCCGTGAAAAATACGACGTAGTTCATTCGGCACTTCATTCAATTGCTGTTCAATATGACTAAAAAACAGAGGTAAAGCTGATGCTTCCATTATTTCACTCACTTAGTGTTTAGCTTTGGCCACGTTAATGACCAAGGTTCAAGCCAACTGTCTAAACCATTAGACACGATCTCTTGATGCCATTTCTCACCCAAAGAGTCGAGGTTTCTTGGATCGCAGACATATTCGTAGGCTTGTGATTGATAGGTAAATCGAATCGCGAAGGCATGCAGATAGCCTCTGTCAGCCTCCTTCGATGGATTGTAAATAGGATCACCCACAATAGCCGAGCCAATGGACTTCATCGCGACACGGATCTGATGAGCTCGCCCCGTATAGGGTTTACATAAAAGTAGACGCTCACCGGGTTCAGCCGTTGCAGATAAAAATTGGGTAATCGCTGGGTTTTCTTTGGTTGTCAGCAGCTTCCAGCTTGAGCGTCGTGAACGCTCCATATCTCCTGAGATCAGCCCCTGCTTTTTCTTCGGCTTCTTGGAGCCTATCGCAAGGTAGTACTTCTCTACTTCACGCTTTGCAAACAACTGTGAAAGCTCACTCGCTGCCGGGGCATTTTTTGCCAGCAGTAGAATTCCTGACGTCATTTTATCGAGACGATGGACTAAATATAGCTTCGGCTCATTGATTGCCTTAGCAACTTCTTGCAATAACATCGTATCACCATCGTCTTTATGGACGCTGACGCCTGGATGTTTGTTTATAAGTAAAAAATCAGAGTGATTCAGAAGAATGTCGAACATGTAAAGGCTAGCTCCATTGTAGAACGTGGAGTATACCGTGTCTGAATCCAGATTCCAGCTACGAAAAAGCCCAACGAGTTCAATAAACATTGAATCGTTGGGCTTATGTTTCAATAGGCAACTTTCACTGGGAAGTCTTTAATCAATTCGCTCTAAGCTTATGTTCTAGACTTATGATCCAGCTCTAAGCTCTAAGCTCTAAGCTCTAAGCTCTAAGCAAGTTTGAACTTACCTACTAAGCCTTCAAGTTCGGCAACTTTAGCATTCAAACCTGATGTGTTCTCAGAGCTGCGAGTCGCTAACTGTAATGACTGTTCAGAGATATCACTGATTGCCGTAATATCCGCTGCGATTTCTTTTGTCACCGCTGTCTGTTCTTCTGCCGCAGTCGCAATTGAGTTAACCATGCTTTGTACGTTGCCCGCACCGCTAACAATTGCTTCTAGAGCCGATACCGCCCCTGTACTTTGCTCTACACCAATTTCAACTAAACGACAGTTGTCTTGAGTGTAAGTCACCGCTTCTTGAGTACCTGATTGAATAGATTGGATGATACCAGACACTTCTTGTGTTGCTTTAGTCGTTCTCTCCGCTAGCGCTCGTACTTCATCAGCTACCACGGCAAAACCACGACCGAACTCACCAGCACGCGCAGCTTCAATAGCCGCGTTCAGAGCCAAGAGGTTGGTTTGTTCTGCGATATCTTCGATTACCTTGATAACACTGCCAATCTGCTCGCCATGTGAACCCAGCGTGTTCATTTGTAACGACATGTCGCTCATTTGAGTAGACACTTGTTGGATGCTCGCAACCATCTCCACGATCACTTTACGACCGTCTTCTGCAGACGTTTCTGAGCGGCGCGCTTCTTCATAAGTAGAAGTACCTTGTTGCGCTACTTCAGAAATGGTTAAGCTTAGTTCTTCTGCCGCAGTCGCAATCAATGTCGCTTTATCTGCTTGAGCAGAGGCGCCAGATACGATGTCGTGGCTGATTGATGATAGCTCACCAGTAACGGATTGAACTTGGGTAGTCACTGATGAGATAGAACCGAGGAGATCGACCAATGACTTTTGCATCTGGTTGATCGATTGAGCAAGGTCAGCCAATTCATCACCAGAATCATCAACAATATCTCCAGCCGTCAGGTCACCATTTGCTACGCGGCGTGCAACTTGTTCAACACGAGTTAAGCGATTAGTAATAGAGCTAGACAATACAAACGCAATTACACAGCCAAACACAATCGCAACCGCAGTCAACACCATAATCGTGCGTTCGATTGTAATAAACGAATCCGTTAGTGTTAGCAGAGCTCGCTCTGTATCAGCAATCTCACTTTCAGATGCTTGATCAAGCAAATTTTCAATCGGGATAAGATTACTCTCATACAAAGAGCGAAGCTGCTGGATATTTGATAACAATGCAGTTTCATCATTAAGCATAGGTACGAGCTTCGATTCAAACTCTTGAGTAAAGCGCCCCATTAGCTCTTCAATTCGCTGAACACGACGATGGTCCTCTGAGCCTTTACTCTCTAAACGCTTTGCTTCTTCAATTGCTTGAGAAAATTGAGTCTTATTAGCTCGATAATCATTGAGCGCATTACCGCCCTGAACAACCGCGCCCAAAGCATCACGGTAAACATCACCAGCTTCATCGATCAATATAAGGTAGGTAACAGTTCCTGGAACATCATCCAGTCTAATTTCATCAGAGCTCTCGTGAGCCCCAATCACTTCTATCGATACAATCCCTACTAACGTGACAAGCACCGCCAATATAGATCCAAAACCCAAATATAGTTTTTTTCTCACTGACAATTTCACAGAACACCTACCTAAAATAAATACAGGCCGATATAGCCTAACCGAAAGATATATCGGCCACCACACGGATAACTTTAGGGGACGATGTTTTTATTTCTCGAAAAACAATAAGTACGTCGCATAAAAAACGGGAGCCAATGGCTCCCGCTTATCAATTAACTTTAGTTTGCGATTAGAGTTTCTAAGAATTATAGCTTCTTAGAAATAAGCGCAGAGCCGGCAATGATACCAATACCTAGTAGCATGATTGCACCTTTACCGCTGTCGAAGCCAGAAGATATACCCATAAACGCTACGATAGCGATAGCTACTGGGATGATGTACTTAACGAGTGTGTACCATAGACCAAATAGAGGGAAAGAAACTTCACCGTCGTTAGTGATTTCTTTCTCTAGGTCAGCACGATTTAGCCTCCAACCAGCGAAGATACATACCAACATACCGCCAACTGCTAGGAAGATTTTATCCGTTAGTAAGTCGAAGATATCAAATGCACCAGTACCAAACAGTGTTGGACCGAAACCGCCAAGTGATAGAGAAGCGAAGATACATAGAATCGCCATTACGACACTTGCAGACAGTACAGCTGTTACACGCTTCATGCCTTTCTCATCGATTAGGTACGAAACAACAACTTCAAGTAGAGATACTGAAGAAGTCAGTGCCGCAACACTTAGACCAACGAAGAACATAAGAGCAAATAGAAGACCAACTACGCCGCCCATTTCAGCGAATAGCTGAGGAACAACAACGAATACTAGACCAGGACCTGCTGCAGGTTCCATACCGAATGCGAACATTGCAGGGAACATTGCAACACCAGCTAGGATAGCAACGCCTGTATCCATCGCCGTAACCATAGCTGTAGTTTGAACTAGGTTCTCTTTCTTCTTAAGGTAAGAACCGTAAGTCAACATACAACCCATACCAAGAGATAGTGAGAAGAATGCTTGACCTAGTGCGGCTAGGATTACACCGCTGTCTACTTTAGAGAAGTCAGGGCTGAATAGGAATTCAAGACCAGCCATCGCGCCCGGAAGCATTAGGCCTTTGATTGATACCACGATAAGGATGATGAAAAGAAGTGGCATCAGAATCTTACCCGCTTTCTCAATACCGCCAGAAATACCCTTCATAACGATGACAACGTTAAGTAGTAGGTATAGGCCCATCCACATTAGTGGCTGAACTGGGTTTGAGATAAAGCCACCGAAGCTGTCGCCAATTGCTTCAGGTGCGTCTAGTAGACCACCAGCAATTTTACCGATGTATGCGATAGACCAGCCACCTACTACAGGGTAGAAACCCATGATAAGTAAACCACTGACTACGCCAATAACACCAGCGAACGTCCAGCGACGGTCAGTTGATTTAAATGCACCTACTGCTGATTTTTGCGTATGACGGCCAATCGCAAATTCAGTCAGCATCACACTAAAACCGATGAAGATTACAAAAAACAGATAAATTGCAACGAATGCACCGCCGCCACTTTCACCTGCTGTGTATGGGAATTTCCAGATGTTACCTAAGCCAACAGCAGAACCTGCTGCAGCCATTACGAATCCTAATTTCGAACCCCAGGTATCGCGGGGTGTAGTGGTTGTATTACTAGTAGCCACGTTTACTCCAAACTTTTGTGTTATGTGATGTTGTATTTTGCTTTGTGTGGCGTCATTAAAAGATAAGGTGTATACAATAATTTACACCATTAAAAGATTTGATTGACGCTCGTTATCTAGCAAGTAAACCAGTTTAAGAATACAATTGGAAGCCCGAACCGTATATATTTCGTTATCAATGTAAATCTTTATGGTTAAATGCCGGTTTTTCATACAAAACAATTGCATTCGTCTTAAGTTAACTAAAACTTAACAACTTTAACCTGTTTACAGCTTTTGCTCTATTTTGTAAATAGTTGATTCCTTAAATTCCCATATCCGTAAAATAGCATTACTATCTAAGTGTCTCTTTTTTCGAGTATTCAATGTGGAAAAGCTCTACCATTTTTTAACTTTAGCTTCTGTCGCTTTATACTGGGTCCTTGTCGCCGGTGTGACTTTTCGTGTCGTACTAAAACGACGCTCTGTCAGCGTTTCTCTCGCATGGTTGATGGTTATCTACATTATCCCTATTGTTGGCGTCGCTTGTTACTTCCTTTTCGGAGAGCTAAATCTCGGTAGAAAGAGGGCTGAGCGGGCACATCGCATGTTTACGCCTTTTGGTGATTGGTTCCGCCAATTAAATGATTGCCAAGTCCACCTTCCAGGTAAAGTCGGCTCTCCTATCCACAAAATTGATGAGCTTTGTAACAATCGGATGGGCATTCCAGCTCTCAGCGGAAACACACTTTCACTGCAAGCTTCTCCTAATGAAATCCTACACGCAATTATCGAAGATATAGAAAACGCCCAGACGAGTATCAAAATGGTTTTCTATATTTGGCACCCCGGTGGCTTAACTGACTCCGTTGCTTCCGCACTTATTCGAGCAGCAAAACGTGGTGTCGATGTTAAAGTTTTACTCGATTCTGCAGGTAGCCCGCGTTTTTTCAAAAGTCACTGGCGTTCAATGATGAAAGACGCTGGCGTTCACGTTGTCCAAGCATTAGAGGTTAGTCCTTGGCGTATTTTCTTACGCCGTTTAGATCTAAGGCAGCACCGGAAGATCATCGTGATTGATGAGTCCATCGCCTATACCGGGTCAATGAATATGGTAGATCCAGCTCATTTCAAACAGAGCTCAGGTGTCGGCCAATGGATTGATGTCATGGTTCGCGTCACTGGGCCAACCGTTAACGTGTTGTCAGCAATTCATGGTTGGGATTGGGAAGTGGAAACCGGTGAACGCATTCTTCCTGATTTACCAGAGTGCCCGGTTGAAGAAATAATGACGCATCATCCAGTTCAAGTAGTGCCATCTGGGCCGGGCATGCCGGAGTATTTGATTCTGCAAGTTCTTACTATTGCGATTAATCAAGGAAACCATTCAGTTCGTATTACAACACCCTATTTTGTACCGAGTGCCGACTTATTAGAAACACTCAAAATGACGGCACAACGTGGTGTCAGCGTCGAATTAATCATTCCACATAACAACGATTCATTAATGGTTAAATGGGCTTCTCGCGCCTTCTATACCGAACTGCTTGAAGCCGGAGTGAAGATATATGAGTTTTACGGCGGGCTTCTTCACACCAAATCGGTAGTGATTGATGAAGAGTTTTGCTTAATCGGAACGGTCAATATCGACATGCGCAGCCTATGGCTTAACTTCGAAGTAACGCTAGCCGTTGATGATGTGCACTTCACCAAGCAACTGTTTGATTTGCAGCAATCCTATATTGAATCATCTCATCCAGTGGAATTGGAGCAATGGGAGCAGAGAAATTTACGCAACCGCTTCTTCGAACGATTGTTCTATTTGTTCAATCCACTACTGTAATCCAATCAATGGAGCCACTGCGACTCATATCTCTCTGCTTATCAGACTTTTGACCTTTCACGATAAACGACGTGAAAGGTTAAAAAGCGAAAGAAAAGCGCAAAAACTCCCGCTCTGCTCTTGCTTTGAAGGCTATTGGCATGTTTTAAATAGGACATAACCGATTGATAAGGAATTCACAGCATGTCCGAGAACAAAACCACTAAACTGATCACTGCAGGTCGTGATAAGAAGTGGACTAATGGTGTCGTTAACCCACCAGTACAACGCGCTTCAACTGTCGTGTTCAACACAGTAGAAGAGAAACGCAAAGCGACCATTAACCGCGCTAACAAGACACTTTTCTACGGACGCCGTGGCACCACGACTCATTTCGCATTTCAAGATGCAATGGTTGAAGTTGAAGGTGGTGCAGGTTGCGCACTTTACCCCTGTGGTACGGCAGCCATCTCTAATGCCATCCTCTCTTTTGTTGAAACAGGTGACCATATTCTGATGGTCGATACCTGTTATGAACCCACTCGTGATTTCTGTGACACCATAATGAAAAAGATGGGTGTAGAGACCACTTACTACGAGCCAACGATCGGTGAAGGTATCCAAGACCTTATTAAGCCAAATACTAAGGTTCTATTTACTGAATCTCCGGGTTCAGTCACCATGGAAGTTCAAGACATCCCAACACTCGCACGTATTGCTCATGAACATGACATCATTGTAATGCTCGATAACACGTGGGCGGCTGGTGTTAACTTCTCACCGTTCGATTTTGGCGTCGACATCTCAATTCAAGCGGCGACTAAATACATTGTTGGTCACTCTGATGTGATGCTAGGAACTGCGGTAGCCAACGAAAAATGTTGGGATCAACTGAGAGAGCAGAGTTACTTGATGGGACAGTGCGTATCTCCAGATGACGCTTATCTTGGTCTTCGCGGTATTCGCACTCTTGACGTTCGACTTCGCCAACATGCTGAAAACAGCCTTAAAGTAGCAAAGTGGTTAGAAACACGCCCTGAGGTTGACCATGTTCGTCACCCTGCCCTTGAGTCTTGTCCTGGTCATGAATTCTTCAAACGAGACTTCACTGGCGGTAATGGTTTGTTCTCTTTCGTACTGAAGAACTCAAACACAAAAGCAACGACTGCTCTGCTTGATGGTATGACGCACTTTAGTATGGGTTACTCATGGGGTGGATTTGAAAGTTTGATTCTAGCGAACGAACCGAGCAGCTTTAATAGCTTGAGAACGGTAGCGAACCCTAACTTCGAAGGAACCTTGATACGCGTTCATATCGGCTTAGAAGACGTCGATGACCTGATTGCGGATCTAGAAGCTGGACTAGATCGTTACAACGCTCTGGTTTAAGTAAAACAATAAACAAGTTTCCACAAAAAGGCAGGGACAACCTGCCTTTTTTAGTTCGGTAAGCTCTTGGTGTAGAAGTTATATGACTACTTCTGAACCTTAAAACATACCCAATTAAAAATTTCGAAACGATTTTTATTAAATAAATAGAGTGAGTCATCGGTGACAACAACTGAGTAATCAATATTCAGCCCCTTATACGAGCTATACTCTCGATTAATAACAGGATCATCAGTTTCAGTTGTCGGCGAATAATCAATGATAGAGATAGACAACTCGCCATCTTCTAACGAATAACGACCTGAGGAGTGGTGCTCCAATTTACTCACCTGACCATTCTTCTCTTCAACCTTCACCGCCTCTGCAATCATAAACGTATTGTCTGATTGGAAGGTAAAAGTCATACGTTCATACAACGATTGATAAGGTTGAAATGCCTGCGTCATAAAGCCCGTTTTGATGGTTTTACAGTGCCAACGAGTGCCCGCTAATATGTTTCTATCAATCATGAAACTTGCAGCTGTGAGTGCTAATACCAATAGCAAACCAATTATTCGCAAAAGTAACTCCTTTGAGCCATGTAATTCACAAACGAATCAAAAGATGACTCAACTTCAAAAATAGATGACAAGTAATTAAGAGCTTCGCCATCCTTTCTCTCAATCAGCATATACAAAGCATCATTTTCAGGTTGGTTGACAGATGGATAAATGCGTACAAAAACATCAACATTACAGTGGCTAGGTATAACTTGTATCAGTCTCTCAGTGATCGCAGGCAACGAGTAGGCTTCATTGCGAACAATATGGAAAAAGTAGTGATTAGTTTCATCTACGAAGCTGTCGTGATACTCATTTTTATCAACAAAGTATGGCAATGGCTGATAGTAAGCCTGAAATATATTAAACAAAGAGATCAACACACAGGTAAAGGCTAAAAAGTAGCCCACGCAGGCTAAATGACGATGAACAAAAAGCTTAAAGCTAGGTGGTACCGCGTTGACTGAACCTCTCGGGCTAACTGTGGACAATGGCATTTCCATGTCGCCTTCAACGCTTTGTGTTACTGATGCAGGCATAACATGAGCCTGCTCATCTTGCGGCTTTTTCTCAGGTGACTCGCCTGAGGTTTGTGTTTGATTTGTCGTTATTGATGATGGGTTAAGTTCGGCTTGCGATAATCCTATCGTTTGAGGAGACTCTGATACTAAATCCGCCTCAGGGACTGTCGCTTTAGGCTCTGTATTTTGAGGTTGAGATGATTCCTCTATCTCCAGAGAATACCCCATTTTACTGACGGTACGAATCGTGGCGCAACCACAAGTCACTCTGTTCAGTGTTTTTCTAAGCTTAGATATCACGTTGGTCAACGCTTGCTCAGAGACAATCACATCCCCCCAACATCTATCAAAGATCAGGCCTCGCTCAATGCATTCGCCTGTATTTTCAAGCAAGAATAGGAACACTTTACCTTCTAGCGGCGCGATAGTTTCTACGTGGCCATCCTCACGCATAAACTGCCTAAGCAAGGGATCATAGTTAGCATCACATATTTGGTAGTTTTGTTGATTCACTATCGTTGTCTACATTTGAATTTGGTCGCATATAATATTGAAAAGTTTATAAATGACCAGTGAATTTTTCAATTTACACACAATTATTTCGCGTCGAGAAATAACACCTTTATTTATGTGGGCAACCTTCTAAATGGTCATTAACCATACCTGTCGCTTGCATTAACGCGTAACAGATTGTTTCCCCAACAAACTTAAAGCCTCTCTTCTTCAAAAACTTACTCATCGCTTTGGATTGCTCGGTAGAAGCTGGAACTTGAGTCATCTCAATCCAGTCGTTTTCGATCACCTTGTTATCGACAAATTGCCATAAGGCGTTTGAAAGAGAACCAAACTCTTTCTGCAGTTCAAGCGTTGCTCGAGCGTTGTTATACACAGAGGCAATCTTGCCTTTATGCTTAACCACATCAAAGTTCTCTATGACGTGTGGCACATTGTCTTCACTCAATTCGGCTAACTTGTTTAGATCGTAATTATCAAAGGCAGCACGATAGCCTTCGCGCTTTTTAAGGATCGTAATCCAACTCAGGCCCGCCTGAGCGCCTTCTAAAGTAATGAACTCAAACAGAACTTGGTCATCATAAACAGGCACGCCCCACTCTGCGTCGTGGTACTCCCTTTCCAGTTCGTGCTTCAGTGCCCATGCACACGTTCTACCTTCAGTGTTTGTTTCCATGTTATTGCTACCTATTTTAAATCACTCAGAAATGATAATGCCCCTAAACAGGGGCATTAATTCAAAGACTCACTCGTCTTACGAGACTTCAATTTTATGGAATAGACGATACAGCACAGGTACCACGATTAGCGTCAGTACGGTGGCGAAGCCCAAACCAAACATGATGGTTACCGCCATTGGCTTGAAGAAGATATCCGGTAACAATGGAATCATACCGAGAATCGTTGTGATAGCCGCCATACATACAGGACGTACACGACTCAATGCCGCATCAACAACCGCTATATATGGGTCTTTACCTGACTTCATCTCAATCTCAATTTGATCAAGCAGTACGATACCGTTCTTCAGAAGCATTCCAGACAAACTCAAGAAGCCCAGAAGCGCCATAAAACCGAACGGTGTATTCAAGGCTAGCAAGCCTGTCGTTACCCCTATCAAGGCGAGTGGTACCGTTAACCAAACAATCAGGGGCTCTTTCACCGAATTAAACAAGAACACCGTGATTAAGAACATGAACAAGTAGCCTAACGGCATAGTTGTGAACAGTGACGCTTGAGCGTCAGCTGACGACTCGTATTCACCACCCCATTCCAATGAATAACCCGGTGGCATCTCAATCGCTTCTATTTGTGGCTGTAAGCGTTTCTGTAAAGTTGATGCTGTCTCTTCACCCAGTAGGTCAGGATCCGCCATTACCGTCAGCATACGCTTACGGTTCTTACGGATGATCAGTGGATCTTCCCATTCCAATTCGTAGCCTAGTGTTACTTGTTGTAGTGGGATGTATTCACTTAATGCCGGGCTCCAAATCTTCATACCTTCGATGTTGCGAATATCAATTCGCTCATCTTCAGGTAAACGAGCCACAATAGGCATCAGCGTAGTACCATCACGATACACACCAATCGACTTACCAGAGAAAGACATCGCTAGGAAATCATCAACGTCAGATTTGGTAATACCATAACGACGCGCTTGGCTTTCGTTGAACTGAGGTTCCAGTACCTTAGTTCTTTCACGCCAATCGTGACGAACGTTAAACGACCCATTGTCAGCACGCATGATGTCCATAACTTGAGCTGCGATTGAACGTAAAACCGTTGGATCAGAACCCACAATTCGCGCTTCAATTTTAGCACCGCCACCAGGACCTAATTCGATCTGTTTAAGTTTGTAATTAATTTCAGGGAACTGGCCGTTTACATGCTCACGAAAGCGCAACATCAAACCTTCAAGTACTTCATAACTCTTCACACGAACCGTTATCTCACCGTATGCGCTATAACTTTTCTCTGGCGCATAAGTCAGCATGAAACGTTGCAGACCTTTACCCGCCGTTGTCGTGATATGTTCAACTTCGTCCTGCTCTGCTAACCAACCTTCAAGCACTTTAAGCTTAGTGTTGGTCGCACGAATATCGGTACCTTCCGGCATCCAAACATCCACTTGGAACATTGGCGTAGTCGAAGATGGGAAGAAGGCTTGTTTTACAAAACCAAAGCCGTAAACACTCGCACCCAAACCAATAATCAGAACGAACATCGTGAGCCACGCACGCTTCATACAGAACTCAAGGAAGTTTTTATAGATAACAAAAACCATCCCGTTGTATGGGTCTTTACCTTCACTATCTGGATCGACTTTCTGGCCTTTGAAGAACATATCGGCAAAGAATGGCGTGAGTGAGATGGCCGTAAACCAACTCAGCATCAAGGAGATAAGTAGAACCGTGAACAAGGTGCCACAATATTCGCCCGTTGAGTCTTCAGACAAACCGATTGGGGCAAAAGCGGTGACCGCAATAACCGTTGCACCAAGCAGTGGCCATTTGGTTTGGGTCACAATATCTGTAGCGGCCTGCATTCGGGTTCGCCCCTTCTGCGTGCCGATCAATATCCCTTCCACCACCACAATGGCATTATCCACCAGCATCCCCAGCGCGATAACCAACGCGCCCAATGAAATACGTTGAAGATCGATTTTGAAGTACTGCATGAAAATGAAGGTACCGAAAACGGTCAATAGCAGTATCAAACCAATCAACAAACCCGATCGTAATCCCATGAAGAACAGCAACACTACGATTACGATCGCAACCGCTTGTCCTAAACTCACTACAAATCCACTAACTGACTTATCGACTTCTTTGGGTTGGTTATAAACCTCAGATATGTCAATACCTACGGGCTGTTGGTATTTCAGCTCGGCGAGCCTTCGGTCAAAGGCTTCGCCCACTGCGACCACGTTCACGCCTTGTGCAAAAGAAACACCAAGGTTAAGTGCGAGCTTCCCGTTATAGCCAATGATGTTAGTAGGCACTTCAACATAACCACGAGTTACATTCGCCACATCTTTTAGATAGATAAGCCCTTGAGCGCCACCTTCCGTAAGAATCAAATCACCGAGCTGTTCAACATTCTGGAACTCTCCTGTTGGATGGATTCGAATGTACTCGTCACCAATCCTTACAGCACCTGCACTTGAAACAATATTTTGAGTGGATAAAAGGTTAAATACAGTATTTGGAGACAAACCCAGAGAGCTGATCCGTTTCATCGATATCTCAATGAACACTTGCTCTTGCTGTTGGCCGGATACCGAGACTTTACTGACCCCATCAACAAGTTCTAGCTCTCGCCTTAGGTAATCAATGTAATCAAGTAACTCTTTGTAACTGTAACCGTCTCCCGTTACGGCAAGCAAAATGCCGTAAACATCACCAAAATCGTCTATGACTTGAGGGTCATTTACCCCGGGTGGAAGTTGACCTTTCAAATCATTCACTTTACGTCGAAGTTCATCCCAAATTTGTGGAAGATCATCAGGGCCGTAATTATTCTTCATCGTTACCGTAACCTGAGACAGGCCACGACTAGAGATAGAGTTAACTTCATCAACATAGGTAAGCTGTTGAATCGCTTTCTCTAATGGGTAAGTCACTTCCTCTTCCACTTGCTGAGGCGTCGCTCCCGGATAAGAGGTCACTACCATGGCATCTTTGATGGTAAAGGCAGGATCTTCTAAACGGCCCAAACCAAAGAATGCAGACACACCACCAATAAGAAAGATCAGTGATAGCATCCAGCTAATGACCTTATTTCGTATAAAATAAGCCGCCACTCCAGTGATTTGGTCATCACCCTGTTGATCGTCACTTTGGGGCTTGTTATTGACTTCACTCATTGTTCGTCTCCTGAGACAATACTTCCACTGTCATCCCATCTCGCAATCGCGATACGCCTGCAACAACGACATGCTGCCCCATTTCTAATCCTTTGATTATCTGCAATGTTTTCTGATTCGCTTTGCCTAATACGACTTGCTGTTTAGATACTGTATTGTCGTCATTAAGAATCCACACGTAAGAGTTTTGACGAGTTAACTCATCCCCATCGGCATTGAACACAGCCTCAATAGGAATAAGTACGCCGGCTTTTAATTTCAACCCGATATCACGCCCATTTGACGTGACCTCAACGGCCATACCGTCAAGAATCAAATCATCTTCTGGCATAGGTAAAGCAAGCGTGACGGTAAATGTACCTGTGTTTGGATCGGGTTCAGTCGTAAACTCTTTTATCCCCGCACTGTATTCATTCCCACTTGGAACTCTAACTACTGCCTCAATATTCGAGATAGTCGCTTCATTTGGTTGATTTACATAGATTTGGTCAGGCAATTGGATAACAACTTCAACATCCTCAACACTGTGAATATTCACAATCTGTTGGCCAACCTGAATATTTTCGTATTGGTCAACACTGACACGAGAGATAATTCCATCAACCGGTGCGCGAAGCTTAGTAAATGACAAACGCAGTTTTGCCAATTCTAACTCGGCATAAGCGATTTGACGCTGAGCGGCAATCTCATCGAATTGAGACTTAGCCAATAAGCCTTTTTTAACCAAAGGGCTAGAACGTCTGTATTGGCTGTTAATCACTGTGTATCGAGCTTGAGCGTTATCAACGTCCAACTGATAATCTGTTGGATCTAACTCGGCAAGAACATCACCCTTTTTAACTTGTTCACCTTCTTTGACATCAAGTTTAAAAATCTCACCAGCGACACGGAAACTTAGGTGCGCTTTCTCAGCAGCATTAGCAACTGCTGGAAAATAGAGTTTATCGTTAAAGTCTAAGACGGAGATTTCAATGGCTTTAACGAGAGGAAGCTTTTCGACTTCAGTGACACCTTTGTCTTTGCAGGCTGTCAACAACGCCAAACATGATAGGCCGATGGCTTTTGATACTGTCTTCATGTTAGAGCCCCCTTTCCTTGATCCACTCACGAACTTTGACGCCAGTTTCTAATCCATTAACGCCCGAGGTCACAACGCGGTCTCCGTCGTTAAGACCCGAAATAATATGACGTTTTTCATCAATGACTATCGCGACTTCTTCGACGATACCATCGTTGTTAACGCGCCATACTGAGACATCATCTCCATTGGTCATCATTGCTGAGGTTGGAATTTTTGTCGCCGCTGCTTGTGAAGAAACAAGGTTAACCGTGCCAGACATACCCGGCAGGATGCCTATATCAGTCGGTCTCTCCATTACCATGGTGACCTTGTATGAACCGGTTTTAGGATCGGCTTCGGTATCCACTTCTTGGAAGGTTAGAACGTAATAGTTTTCAGGAAATGCATCAAAAACCATGGTTGCATCCGTCTTGAACCCTGAAGAAAAGCGCGTAATAAGTTGGTCGGGTAATAAGAAGACGACTTTAAGAATTTGATTGGTTTGAATATTCATCACGCCTTGTTTAGCCGCAATATATTCATGGTTTTCAGCCGGAATAATGGAAATCGTTCCATCGTAAGGCGCAACAAGAGTGGTATAGCGAAGGTTTGCTTTGGCTTGATTAAGCATCGCTTTAGCAGAATTATGATTGGCTTTCGCTTGGTCGAAATCTTGCTCAGATACGACTCGGTCTTTACGTAGCTTAATCGAACGTTGGTATTGAACGTCAGCAAGCTTAAAGTTGGCTCTTGCTTGCTTCTCTAGCAGTTGATATTCGTCAGGATTGAGCGTTGCAAGCCCTTCACCTTTACTGACCTGTTGACCAGATGTGACATCGATAGTCTGAAGTAGCCCTGGAACACGAAAGGCCAGTACGGCTTTGTCACCCGCTTCAGTGGTGGCAGGAAAGCTACGTTCAAAGGCATTACTACCTACGGAGACAGTGAAGAGTTTGGCTGGTCGTGATTCGGGTTCTGGAACCGGAGGGAGCTCCTTACCACACCCAGATAACCCGGATAAGGTCACCAATAGGACTAGGGAGGCTTTGTACATTGCGATCATCCATATCTATAAATATTTTATTAACATAGATTAATCACATGTAACTTACCAGTTATCGTAAGATTTATTTAGACAAAATTATTAAAAAAAATAACGGCTTGGGATAAATTTTCCTAAACCGTTATCTAATCTTTTTGAGGCTTGACCACTACATGTTCTTAAATGCACGGTCGACTTTAAAAGTGTCCGAAGTCACATAAGCTTCCATATTGCGTACACTGGTCTCTAACGTCTGGAAATCACCCTCTAAAGTGCCCAACAATGACTCTGCTGTTTGCCCTTTTTCCCAGGGTTTTTGCTTGAGTGTGTGCTCTTGTTTGGCTTTCATCTGATCGACATATTGAGGTGGTTGTTTTTCCAGCATAAATGTCAAAGCTAAATACGCTAACAATACCAAAAAGCTACCACCTAGCAGTGCGGCTGAGATCACTAAGATACGAACCAACCAAACTTCAAGGCCAAAATAGTTCGCTAATCCGGCACACACGCCAGACAATTTACCGTTAATCGGATCGCGATACAGTTCTCTACTCATAGTTTCGTCTCCAGTTAGGTGACTCCGCATCCAGTATTTTTTCTAACGTTTTCACTCGGTCTTGCATCGACTCAGCTTGCTCAGAAAGCTTATGCAGACGCTGAAGATCCGTTTCTGAAAGACCATTGCTGGATTTCTTCTTGCTGCGGTAGTGTAAGAATAACCATAGCGGAGCCACGAAGATCAAAAAGACAATCAGTGGACCTGCAATTAGAAATGTTGACATAGACAACTCCTAAAATTATTTATCGCGGTTTTCAACTTGTTGCTTCAGTTTCGCCAGCTCTTTTTCAATCTCATCTTGAGCTTGTAGCTCTGCAAACTCTTGGTCTAAAGATTTTGCGTTACCGGTTTTTGCGTAAACGTCAGCTTCAGCTTCTAATTCATCCACTTTACGTGAGAATTGCTCAAACTTCGCCATTGCTTCGTTGGTTTTGCTTGAATGCAGATGTTTTTGAACATCACGACGATTGCTCGCCGCATTATTACGAATCATTAATGCTTGTTGCTTTGCGCGAGTTTCTGCAATTTTAGTTTCAAGCTTGCCGATCTCACTGGTTAGCTTTTCGATGGTTTCATGAACCAAAGTTTGCTCGGTATGAAGGCCCTTGATGATATCTTCAAGTTTTTGCTTTTCGATTAGCGCCGCTCTAGCCAGATCTTCACGTTGCTTAGTCAGTGCGAGTGTCGCTTTGTTTTGCCAATCTAGAATCTGAGTTTCGATAGCTTCAACTTTACGTGCTAACTCTTTCTTGTCTGCGATTGCTTTTGCTGAGTTAGTACGAACCTCAACCAGCGTGTCTTCCATTTCTTGGATAATCAGGCGAATCATCTTTTCAGGATCTTCGGCCTTATCTAATAGTGCACTGATGTTTGAATTTACAATGTCTGCAAAGCGAGAAAAAATACCCATGAGGAACTCCTTAATTACAATGATGGCAAATAGGTTTTAAATCGTTTTTCGATTTCTCAATCCACTTGCTCAAAAATCTACGTTTGTTGTTAAACCTACCATAAGTAATCCAAGTAGCGTGCCAACTTTTAAGCCATTGTTTATCAAACACTTACAATAAAATGGTGATTAACCCGAACCATGCTATGATGAATTTAGCCAAGTATTGGTATTTTTCACCACTACAGCTTTGTGATTAATGCTATTTACATCAAGTGATGTAAATAAAACTCTCTATATCATGCCCATTGGAAATCAGACCATACAAGGACCCATTATGCAGCAGAATCTCATTGGTGAATCCCCTAGTTTTCTCTCTGTTTTGGATAAAGTGTCTCAACTCGCGCCAATCGAGAGACCGATTCTGATCATTGGTGAACGTGGTACAGGTAAAGAGTTAATCGCTCAAAGGCTGCATTACCTTTCAAGACGCTGGGACCAGCCATTGATCTCACTTAATTGCTCAACCCTTAGCGAAGGGTTGATTGATTCAGAGTTGTTTGGTCATGAATCAGGTTCTTTTACCGGTTCAAAAGGTCGTCATCAAGGTCGTTTTGAAAGAGCTGAAGGTGGAACTCTGTTCTTAGATGAACTAGCGACCACCCCCCTTGCCGTTCAAGAGAAGCTATTGCGTGTTATTGAATACGGGCAATATGAGCGTGTCGGCGGACAAAAGGCGCTGAGTGCCAATGTAAGACTGGTGTGTGCGACCAATGCTGACTTACCAAACATGGCGTTAAAAGGCGAATTCAGACCCGATTTATTAGATAGACTGGCGTTTGATGTCATTACTATCCCACCTCTTCGCGAACGAAAAGAAGACATCACGCTACTAGCAGAATACTACGCCATTAAGATGTGTCGAGAGTTAGAATTGGAGCTGTTTGTCGGTTTTGCTCCATCTGCTGTTGAGGCACTATTGGATTATTCTTGGCCGGGAAATGTGAGAGAACTCAAAAACGTCGTTGAACGAGCTATCTACCAACACGGTAAAGATCCATATCCTATTGAATCTTTGGTGTTTAACCCCTTTAAACCAACATGGAAAATAGATCAAGATTCCACGCACGAAACTGGCAATGATCTGTCCAACAGCCATACTCCATTAGAGCACTCATTTTCTTTGCCGCTTGATTACAAAGCATGGCAAGAACAGCAAGACATTAAATTACTCAATCAAGCTCTAAAACAGAGCAAGTATAACCAGAAACAAGCAGCAGAATTACTTGGGTTAACCTACAACCAATTACGTGGAATGGTGAGGAAGTACGCGATTGTAGGACAAGCGAACGATAAATAGCTGTCCACACTTGATTATTATTTGGAGCCGAATAAATAAAATGTTAAATTGTCGGGATCTTGAGGCTCCTCTAACGCCTCGTTTCGAAAAGTATTTCTTTTTATGAAAGCACTAATAAGACTATCACTTAGCATCTGCACGCTTGGCTTTTTAGCTGGATGTGGTGAAAGTGTCACTCACGAGCAAATCCGTGAAAAAGGCTTCATTTATTGCGGCCAAGGTAATCCTAGTACCTTCAATCCACAATTGGTTGATAGTGGCATTACCTCAGAATCGCTGAGCCCTCAAATTTTCGATACCCTGCTCACTCTTGATCCTATGACTTACCGACCAAAACAGAACTTGGCAACAAGCTGGTCTGTCGATAAATCAGGTACAGAGTACACTTTCAAACTGCGCCCAAATGTTGCGTTTCAAACCACAGATTGGTTTGCCCCAACCCGCACCATGAATGCACAGGATGTGGTCTTTAGTTTTGAACGAATTATTGATAGTTCAAACCCATTCCATTATGTGGGTGGCGGTTTATATCCATGGTTCGCTGGCATCGACTTTCAAAACCTGATTGTTGAAATCACAGCGGTGGATGACCTAACGGTGAAGTTCCAGTTAAGTCGCCCAGATAATTCATTTCTTAACAATATCGCCACCAGTTATGCGGTTATCCACTCCAAAGAGTATGCCAACAAGCTGATTACCACAGATGAAAAAAATGAAATAGACTCCAAGCCCGTAGGCACAGGCCCTTTCTACTTGGATGAATATCAAATTAATGATCTTGTACGCTTGAAAAAGAACAAGCATTACTGGAAGGGTGAAGTACAAATGGACCAAGTCGTATTTGATACTTCACAACGCGGTACAGGCACACTTGCCAAGCTTCTCCGCAGTGAGTGTGACGTGTTGAACTCACCAATTTCTAGCCAGATCCCTATTATTCAAGCTCATGAAGAATTGAAGATTTCTGCCACACCTGCAGTAAATGTCTCTTTCATCGCGCTAAACACAGAACACCCTGCATTGCGTGACTCTCGTGTAAGAAAGGCGTTGAATTTGGCCATCAACCGCCAAAACATTCTCGACTCGGTTTATTACGGTACGGGCACGAAAGCCTACACGCTGTTGCCTCCAACTTCTTGGGCTTACCAAAAAGACAGTGTTCAAGTTCGCTATGACCGCAACTATGCTGTTGCGCTTCTTAAAGAAGCTGGCGTAGAACCTGGGCTAGAGTTGTCAATGTGGGTGCCTTTAGAGCCACGCGCATACAATCCAAGTCCAAGAAAAACGGCAGAACTGATCCAAGCAAACTTGGCTGATATTGGTATTGAACTCAAACTCTATACCGACGACCGATTTGACCGAACACAGCTGTCTTCAATTTCCTCAACAGATTTGTTGCTCACAGGTTGGATTGGCAGTACGGGCGACCCAGATAACTTCTTGCGTCCACTTCTATCATGTAGTTCGGAACGCGCGGGATTAAACGTCTCTATGTGGTGCAACTCAGACTTTGATTTCCTTCTCGACTTGGCATTAGAGATTAATCAACAAAGGCATCGCGTGAACTTGTATCGACAAGCCCAAAACATTCTTAATGAAGAAGTTCCTGTGATACCTCTCGCTCATGGCGTGCAATTCCGTGTGCACGATCGTTCGCTAACAGGTTTTAAACGTAGTCCTTTTAATGCTCAACCTTTTGATCAAGTCAGAAGGGAGGTGAACTGATGTTTTGGTATACATTAAGACGTGTAAACTTATTCATTATTACACTTGGAATTCTGACTTTAGTGGGCTTTGCTCTACTTCGATTAGACCAAACCTCACCTTGGGCAATTCAAGATTTTTGGCCCGGCTGGCTTAGCTACGTCACCGAATTATCGACGCTGAATTTCGGCCTGAGCAAACACGGTGTTCCTATCATCGAAGAGCTTGTCGTGGTATTTCCTGCGACGTTAGAATTGTGCTTCTTTGCTTTTCTACTCGCACTGTTTATCGGCATCCCTTTCGGCACAATTGCCGGCATGAGACAAGGTAAGTTTGTTGATACCACCATATCGTTTACTTCAATGGCAGGCTACTCAGCACCTATATTTTGGGTCGCATTGCTAATGATCATGGTGTTCTCACTGCACTTCGAGATGTTCCCTGTTGGGGGGCGATACGATCTACTTTACGAAATTGAACACGTGACTGGCTTTGCAATGATTGATGCCTTCTTTGCCGAAGGTAACTATCGAGCACACGCCCTACAGAGCGTAATAGACCATATGGCGTTACCTTGCCTTGTTTTGGCGCTCGCTCCAACAACCCAGGTTATCCGACTAATGAGAGCGTCAGTGGCTGAAGTGATGGCTCAAAACTACATCCGTGCCGCACGAATCAAAGGTCTTTCAACAAGAGAGATCGTCACTCAACACGTATTAAGAAATGCAATACCACCGATTATTCCTAAGGTCGGCGTTCAACTCTCCAGTATGTTAACGCTCGCTATCATCACCGAGTCTATCTTTAACTGGCCGGGTATTGGCCGCTGGTTGCTGGATGCATTATCCAATCAAGATTACGTTTCAATTCAAGCTGGTGTAATTGTGGTAGCAACCTTGGTTTTGACCGCGAATATACTGTCCGATCTACTGGGCGCGATGGTCAATCCTCTGGTAAGGAAGGAATGGTATGCTAACAAATAACGTCTACCAAGAAGAACAGATTCCAACCCAATTCGAGCGTTTCTGGCGCAGCTTCCGTGGCAATAATCTCGCAATGTTTGGACTATGGTGTTTGGTCTTGATCATTTTGATCACCATCACTTCACCATGGCTAGCACCACATGATGCTCAAGAGCAGACGGGGCACCTACTAACACCTCCTTCTTGGGATCCGGCTGGAACAGTTGAGTATTTTCTAGGCACTGATGATTTAGGGCGAGATATTCTATCCCGTCTGATTATTGGCTCTCAGCTGACATTTGGTGCCGCAGTAGTGATTACCTTTATCGCAGCAGTCATCGGTTGTCTGATTGGCGTACTTGCAGGTATGACTCGTGGGTTGCTATCAAGCACGCTAAACCACTTGCTTGACACGGTAATGTCTATTCCGTCGTTGCTACTTGCGATTATCTTCGTGGCATTTCTTGGCTTTGGCGAGTTTAATATCTTGCTAGCCTTATGTTTGGCATTGATTCCACGCTTTATTCGTTCGGTATACATTGCCGTGCATGCAGAAGTAGAAAAAGACTATATTTTGGCTTCTCGCCTTGATGGTGCGAATGACTTCTACCTGTTATGGAATTCAATCCTTCCTAATATTCTTACTGTAGTGGCACTTGAAATTACACTGGCATTGTCAGTCGCCATTCTTGATATCACGGCCTTGGGTTTCTTAGGGCTTGGCGCTCAAGCACCAAGTACCGAATGGGGCTCAATTTTGGGTGATTCTGTAGAGCTGATTTACCTTGCGCCATGGACAGTAACTCTACCCGGCTTAGCCATTATGTTTACAGTGATCGTGATTAACCTTGTCGGTGAAGGTGTTCGCCAAGCGCTAAATGCAGGAATCGAATAATGCCGTTACTTGATATTCGACATCTAACTATCGAGATTGAGACCCCTCAAGGGATGGTTAAAGCAGTAGATCGAATGAGTATTACCCTCAATGAGGGAGAAATTCGTGGCTTAGTAGGTGAATCAGGTTCTGGTAAGAGCTTGGTTGCAAAAGCGATCGTTGGTGTTTGCAAAGAAAACTGGAAAGTGTCTGCCGACCGAATGCGCCTTGGCAATATCGACCTGCTACAACTGACGCCCAAAGAACGACGCCGTGTGATCGCTCGCGATATCGCGATGATCTTCCAAGAACCATCGACGTGTCTTGACCCTTCCGAAAAAGTGGGACGCCAGCTAATAGAGGCGATTCCTTCGCGTTCATTTGAAGGTCGATGGTGGCAACGGTTTAAGTGGCGAAAAAAGCAAGCAATAGCATTACTGCATAAAGTGGGGATCAAAAATCACTCTCACCTAATGGACAGTTATTCTTATGAGTTGACCGATGGTGAGTGTCAAAAAGTCATGATCGCCATGGCGATCGCTGCCAAGCCAAAAGTGCTAATTGCCGATGAGCCAACCAACGATTTAGACCCGATTACGCAGTCTCAAATATTGCGCTTATTGAGCCGAATGAATCAACTTCATAACACGACAATTCTCCTCATTGGGCACGATTTAACGACTATCACTCAATGGGCGACACGAATAACCGTGATGTACTGTGGTCAGTCCGTTGAGTCTGCAGATACGACAAAACTGTTGGATGTACCAAAGCATCCTTACACCGTTGCACTGCTAAAAGCGATGCCCGATTTTAACGACTGGATTCCCCATAAAGAAAAACTGCAATCTTTACCAGGGTCAATTCCGCCGCTGCAGCACCTCCCGATTGGTTGTCGACTTGGACCACGTTGTCCATACGCGCAAAGACAGTGTGTCGAGATCCCGCATACTAAGCGTATAAAGACCCACAAATTTAACTGTCATTTCCCTCTGAATATGGAGAAGAAAAAGAAATCATGAGTGCATTATTAGAGGTCAGTGATTTATCTAAAGACTTTACGACTCGCTCTGGTCTTTTCCGTAAAAAGATTCATCAGGCAGTGAAGCCAGTCAGCTTTTCCCTTGAAGCGGGACAGACTATTGGTTTTATCGGTCAGAATGGGTCGGGGAAATCGACATTAGCAAGAATGCTAGCGGGTATGGTGGAACCAACAGCAGGTGAGATCCGAGTGAACGGTGAAAAGCTAGAGCACAAAGACTACTCAACTCGCTGCAAACTGATTCGAATGATCTTCCAAGATCCGAACACCTCGCTAAACCCACGCATCCAGATTGGTCGAATCCTTGAAGGACCGTTGAAGCGAAATACCAACATGCCACCAGAAGCCCGCATGCACCGCGTAAAGGACACATTATTACGTGTTGGGCTTCTACCAGAACATGCTTACTTCTATCCTCAGATGCTTGCTGCAGGCCAGAAGCAGAGGGTTTGTTTGGCTCGCGCATTGATACTTCAGCCTTCCATCATTGTGGCTGATGAAGCGTTGAATGGTTTGGATATGGCGATGCGTTCGCAAATCATCAATCTGTTCCTAGAACTTCAAGAAGAGATGGGCGTATCGTTCGTTTATGTTTCCCAACACATCGGCATTGTTAAACACATCACAGATAAGATCATCGTCATGCACGAAGGCAATGTGGTTGAAAGTGGCGAAACACATGAAGTACTGACTAACCCAACTCACCAAATCACACAAAGGTTAGTTGAGAGCCACTTCTATAAAGCACCAAGCCATTAATCGGTGATCGCGCTATATTCCGCAAAGGGGAAAGATATGTTACCAAGAGCTTCAATGCTTTCCCTCTTGTTGGCGCTGCTGTCCTTTAATGCAGCAAGCACACCACTCACATGGCTAGATAGAACCTTCGTCGAAACTGCCTTTTATCACGTCGCACTTCAACACGAATATTCACAAGGCGACAAGCTACTCGCTAAATGGAAACAACCTATTAAGATATGGATCGATCACCGAGTCGGCGACGAAGAGCTTCATCAAGAACTCACCGAATTGCACGTCCAGCACCTATCGCAAGTCACCCAACATCCGATTAAAATCGTCACACGAGAATCGGATGCAAACGTTAAATGGATATACACAAGGCAGAGTCAGTGGATAGCTGAAGCCAAAACTGTACTCAAACTGAAATCGACACAGCATCTAAACAGCGCTATCTGTACTGCAGGTTATCGAACTAATTCCAAAGGGGAGATTGTATATGCAGGAATTGTGATCCCAGTAGATCAAGCGAGAGCAAGAGGAAAGCTGGTCGCATGTATTGTTGAAGAGATCACACAGGTACTTGGGTTACCCAATGACTCAGATAAAGCCTACCCTTCTATTTTCAATGATCACACGCCAGAAGACTTGTTATCCCCCTTAGATGTAGTGCTGCTAAAGCTACTGTATGAACATCAATTGAAAGTGGGAATGACAAAAGAACAGGCAAAACCAGTTGTGCGAAAAATACTGAAAAGATACAGCAAAACAGGTGTACTTCAGCAAGCTTCAGAAGCCGCTCAACAAGCACCCTTGTATCAATTGATTGGGTATTGACGAAAATACGTTGGAAAGTAGCTTAGAATGGAAGAATAGAACAACAGCGTTGCCCGAGGTAAGACAACGCTGGCTTACAATTTGACGAGAGAATTAGCGCTTAGCAGCCTGCTTCTTCAGCTCGAAGTCGAACTCATCCGGGAACAAGATAACACCTTCTTCCTGTTCGTTCGGGAACACAACAACGGCAAGCTCGTCGTCTTCTAGACCGTTAGTCCAACGGCTATGCCATTTGTTTAGTGAAATAGACTCAGCTTTACACTCAGACCAATCACCCGTCGCCCAAGACTCCGCAAACTCTTGGTTTGGCCATACAGGAACACAGTCTTCATCTTCTGTGTTCAGCATTACACAACCGTGTTCATCGGTTAAGATCCATACTTCACGGTTCGCTACGATTTCTTTCACACAGTACTTCAGGCGTTGCTCACCCGTATACTTATTGATTTCAGCGATTTTTTTATCGTCTAGCTGTGTAGTCATCTCAATTTCCTACTTTAGTCAGTAACTATTTTCTTAAAGCTATTTTATGCCGAGTGTTTTTAACTTCAAACACTATCGATGAAGAAGAAAGCCTACTTCAAAGAAAAACGCCTGCTAAATTAGCAGGCGTTTATAATTAAGCGACTTGTTTAAACAAGCTCGCCTTGAAGCCAAGGCCAACCTTGCTTCTTACGGCTCAATGTATTTTCCATCATCAATACACCGTCTTTCTCGAATTTAACCAGCTTATCAGCCCACTCACCTTTGTATAGAAGACGAGTTTGAGCTGTAGTGATATCTGTCAGCATTACTGCCGCGAACGCTAGACCATCTTTCTCACAACGCGCTTCAAGATCAGCTTCTAGAGCTTCGATCATGCCGTCTACTTGCTCAAGAGTCGCAAGCTCAACTTGACCAACAACAACATCACGACCGTTGAATGGGTAGCCTTTAAGGTCTTTTTCTACTAACTGTGCAGCAGATAGGCCTTCGATGTTTGTCTTAGCGATTAGAAGCGCTTTGATAAATGCATCAACGTCAGTCACGCCAGCGATTTCAGCAAGCTCAGCAACCGCGTCTTTGTCTTTTTGAGTACATGTTGGAGAAGCAAAACCAACTGTGTCTGAAAGAATTGCAGACATCATCAGTTTAGCGATTTGTTGAGAGATAGCGTGACCTTCAATCTTAAACATGTTGAAAAGTACTGTATTTGTACAGCCAACAGGCCAGATCCAAGCTTCCATAGGGTTAACTGTCATCACGTCACCTAGACGGTGGTGATCGACAATACCTACGATCTCAGCATCAGCTACATCGTCTGGTGCTTGTGCAAGATCTGAGTAGTCTACTAGCCAGATTTTCTCACCAGCAACAGAAGTACGAAGTTCTGGCTTTTCAGCACCAGCGACTTCTAGAATGTGTTGAGTTTCGCGGTTGATCTCGCCTTGGCGAATTGGTGTCGCTTCCTCGCCACGAGCTTTAAGAAGCTCAGTTGCAACTAACGCACTACAAATACTGTCACTATCAGGGTTTTTGTGACCAACAACTAAAATCATGTTTCTTCCTATTACACTAACAATTATGACTCTACCTTTAGAGTCTCTCTTTATTAGGCATACTTTACCTCATTTTTTTAGATTGGTCATGTTTCGTGGGTTTGGCCAATGGTAACAAAAGATAAAAAAACAACGAATGCAATTGATAATTATTATCATTCGTATATGATTATCTTAATACACAAATTTTGAGTGACACTTATGGATCGACTAATCTCTTTTTTGCCAAGCAGCAGCGCTGCGAAAACAACTCAGTTTTCACTGTCTTTTAAGCGCCTGCTTTTACCTATTTCACTTGCGGCGTTAGTTGCAGCTCCTGCTACGCGAGAATTGACGGTCACTACCTTGTCTGACGCCTTCTGGGCAGTGTCATGTTACGTTGCGCTAACCCTAGCGATTTACCACTGGTTAAGTCTATACATCAACAAAGATAACGTCTTCAATAAGCTCGTCCATCAATCTCGTTCAAACCAAGTTGTATTCGCCGCGCTAATGGGCGCATTGCCAGGCTGTGGGGGAGCGATTGTGGTCACCACACAATTTATTTCAGGCAAACTCGGATTTGGTGCGGTTGTGGCTGTACTCGTCTCAACCATGGGTGACGCGGCCTTCCTGTTAATTGCTAGCGAACCCAAAACAGGTTTAGCCATGATGGCGATGGGTGTAATCGTGGGTACCGCCTCAGGACGAATCATAAACTTGTTTCACGCAGACGACTTTTTACGCCCGAAACAGGCAGAGAGAAATGAAGCGGAAAACAGCTGTACCTCACAACCTCAAGATCAAAGCCCTGTCTCTAAAAAAGCGATAAACCTTCAGGGTTACCTATGGTCTGTGCTTATTATTCCGGGAGCCGCTGTTGCCCTGCTTGGCTCTTTTCAAATCGATGTAAACCAGTTGCTGACACTGCCTGAGATGTCTATGGAATGGACGGGAACGATTTTACTGATCAGCTCGATGTTTTTGTGGGGGCTTACTCGTGAAATTGAGGATTACAAATCGGCCGTAAGTGAAGATGAAAAATGTATAGGTTCTCACCCACTACAAAAAACCGCTCAAGATACAAACTTTGTCACTGCATGGGTGGTGGTCGCTTTTCTTTTCTTCGAGTTTGGCTCTGTGCTTGCAAATGTCGATTTTGCGACGCTATTCTCAAGCTGGGGGATGATGCTCCCCCTGGCGGGTGTGTTGATGGGCTTACTGCCGGGGTGTGGTCCGCAATTGTTGGTCACTAGCCTTTACCTTTCAGGTGCACTGCCACTTTCAGCTCAGGTCGGTAACGCAATTTCAAATGATGGTGATGCTTTATTCCCTGCTATCGCAATGGCACCGAAAGCCGCTCTTGTAGCCACATTATATTCAGGCATACCCGCATTAATCTGTGCATACGGTTATTGGTTTATGTTCGAGATTTAACTCAAGCTGATTCAATTCCATAGGTCTCTATTAGGTCGATACTTTGTATCGGCCTTTTTGTTTCCGTCTGCCTAAGTCCTTACAACAGATTCTTTTTACACTCCCTTCCTGCTTCATTGTTCATTGTTCATAGTTCATAGTTCATAGTTCTACAGCCTATCTCAAACGGCACGTCGTTATCGCCTGTCTCAAAAACGCCCCCTCTTAGCGTTATGACAATGCTTAATTAGAAATCCCGCACACAGGCTAGAAAAACAAAAAGCCCCTGTAAGAGTGCTTACAGGGGCTTTAATTCAAGCTTTAATCTTGGTTCTTAAGTACAAGACTTAAGAAACTTCGATTGGACCACCGAATGAAGTTACTGGAGGCAGTTTGCCTTGGAACTTCTCGAAGTTAACCAAACATGTGTTTGCTGACGTTGCTTGAGCAAGTTCAGACGTACCGATGTCTTGAGTTAGTGTGTTTGGATCGCCGTATGTATCTAGCGCCCCCACTTTCTCGTTGATCGGGCCGTACCAAGCGCCTTCTTCGATACGAACAACACCAGGTGCGTAGCTATCCATTAGAACAGCACCTGCTAGTAGTTGACCACGGTCATTGAACACACGTACTACGTCGCCATCTTTGATGCCTTTCTTCTTAGCATCGATTGGGTTGATGTAGATTGGCTCACGGCCTTGTACCGCGTAAGTCGCACGCCACTCTTCAGATTCACACATCTGAGAGTGAAGACGCTTGTCTGGGTGACAAGATTGTAGCCAGTACGGGTGTTTATCAGAGCCTGGACCACCGTGTGAACGTTCAGATTTCTCAAACCACATTGGGTGTTCTTGACAGTGCTCGTAACCCATGTTGCCAACAGTACGGCTTGTGATTTCGATGAAACCAGAAGGCGTACCTAGTGCGTTGATCTCTGGATCTTCACGGAATGAAGCGTGACGAGTCCATGGCTTACCTTTACCGAAGTCTAGGAAACCTTTCTCCCAGAACTCAGCAAACTCAGGCATTTCGAAGCTGCCTTCGTTTGATGCACGACATTCGTCATACAGAGATTTAACCCACTGCATTTCGTCCATACCACGCGTGTAATCGTCGTAACGACCCCAACGCTTAGTTAGGCTAGACATAATCTCGAAGTCAGTTTTAGACTGGAACAGAGGATCGACTAGTTTGTGCATCGCGATCAAACCACGACCAGAGTACGCGCCGTAACCATCAATATCGTTACGTTCCCACTGAGTACATGCAGGAAGCACGATATCAGAGTGACGACAAGTTGCAGTCCAAGCGAAATCAACAGCCACTACAGTTTGTAGGCTCTTGAATGCTTTACGCATCTTGTTGCGATCTTGGTGGTGGTGCCACGGGTTATTACCACTGAATACCATCATCTTGATATCCGGTAGTGTAACCGTTGAACCGTTCGCTTTGATCTTCTTACCTGGCTCTAGCAAGCTATCTACCCAACGAGCAACAGGGATTACACGGCTGTAACCGTTGTAATCAGTGTTAGTGTGCTTAGGCGATTGACCTTGGTCGATGTTCAACGGGAATGAACCCGGAGCAGCGAAGCCAGTTGAAGAAACACCGATACCAGAGTAATGGTGACCGTAAGAGATACCACCGCCAGGTAGACCGATTTGGCCAACCATTGCTGCGATAACGGCACACATCCAGTAAGGCTGCTCACCGTGTTGTTGACGTTGGATACTCCAACCGACAAGAATCTGCGTACGACCGTTAACCAGCATCTTAGCGAATTCACGGATAGAGTCCGCGCTTGCACCACAGATAGCCGAAGCCCACTCAGGTGTCTTCTCAACTTTATCTTTCGTTTCACCTTGAACGTACTTGATAAAGTCTTCAAAACCTAGACAGTAAGTTTCGATGAACTTCTTGTCGTATAGATCTTCGTTGTAAAGAACGTGAGCAACACCAAGCATGAACGCCACATCAGTTTGTGGGTTGATGTACATTTGCTCGTTTTCTAGGTAACGGCCTGTTTTGTTTTTAACAGGGTCAACAGAAACAACGTTGATCTCTTTCTTAGCAACTTTTTCTTTCAGCTGTTCTAAGTACGCGAATGACTCGTGAGTCTCACATGTCCAACCTACTTGCAGGTTTTTAACTGGATCGTTACCCCAAAGAACAATGTTGTCACTGTTTTCTAGGATAAGTTCCCAAGATGTACCTTGTGCGTAAACTTCAGTAGAACCTAGCACGTAAGGCATGATCGTTTGACCAGCACCTGTTGAGTAGTCACCGATTTTCTTCACAGAGTAACCGTGAAGTGCCATTGCACGTTGCATATGGTTAGTACAGCTGTGGAACTGACCCGTTTGTCTCCAACCAGTTTGACCTGTGTGAAGCGCCCATGGACCGTAATCTTTCTGTACGCGCTCTAGTTCGCGGTAAACAAGGTCTAGTGCCTCATCCCAAGTCACACGAATAAAACGGTTGTTACCACGCGTGTCTGCGCTGTATTTATGCTTCTTCAACCAATCTAGGCGAACCATTGGGTAACGCACACGTGATGGGCTGTAGATAATACCTTTAATACCTTTCAACATCTCAGTTGGGTGTTGATCGATTTCTAGAGGTTTAATCTCTTGTACTTTACCCGCATAAACGCGAGCTCGGAATGCACCCCAGTGAGAACCAGAGACTTTCCACGCGCCGTCTGTTTCTGCTGCAGACACTGATGCCGACGCCAATAAGCTTGGACCGATAACCGATGCCGCACTTGTAGTCGCGACACCTTTCAGAAAACTTCTTCTTGTAATTGCCATTGTGTTACTCCAATTGACGTCTTATTAGTGATGGCCTTCAGAAAAATCTGATGAGTGCTTCTGTAGATACTTAAGAACAAGTGCTTCTGTATCTGTATCGAAGTTAACGAATGCAATCATACCATCTAACATGCCTACCCAACCGTTAGCGCTGAAGTGAGCTTCATCTGGCTGTGAGTGACACGTTGAACAGTTAGATTGGTACGCTTGACCCGCTGCGTTCCAGATTGGATCGAAGTTATCAACCATAGACTCTTTCTTCATCCAAAGTGCTAGGTTAACTTCTTCCCATGGAAGGCCAGTAAGCTCATCTTCTTTCTTCTCACCAACAGTGATAACGTCACTTTGAGATACTTCTTTGGTCAAGATTGCAGTTGAGATATTCATACCGAAGTCTTCTTGGATTACACGTCCGAAACCTTTCGCTTTACGCCAACCATCGATTTGAATCTTGATCATGTCGCCTTTTTCGTCGATAACCGCAACTTTACTTGCAGGGCTGAGTAGACCCGCTTCAACTGTTGCTGTTTCATCCGTGTACATTGGGAGGTGACGAATAGAGATCACGTCAGAACCATTTGCGTAAGATGTGCTGCTTGCTACATTTTCTAGCTCGCCAACAATACCGCTTGCTGATGCCATATCCATTGGAAGGTTGTGAGCAATACCTTTGTGACAGTCAACACAGCTTTGATCACGTTCTGCTGCATTCTTCATCTGGATACGCGCTGTTGGGCGCATGTTCTCGAAGTCCATTGAATCGTAGTTGTGACAGTTTTTACACTCTAGAGATTTGTTCGAAGAGAAACGATCCCATTCGTGTTTAGCCAGTTCGATACGACGAGCTTCGAATTTCTCAGGTGTATCTAGGTCACCAAATACTTGAGCGAATACTTCTTTAGATGCTTGCATCTTACGAGCGATTTTTGCTGTCCATTCATGTGGAACGTGACAGTCAGGACAAGTAGCACGTACACCAGAAGTGTTTTTCCAGTGAACCGTTTCTTGTAGTTCTACGTACACGTTGTCACGCATGGTGTGACAACTTACACAGAACTCTTCTGTATTTGTGTGCTCTAGAGCTGTGTTAAAACCGCCCCAGAAAATAACACCGGCGATAAAGCCACCCATAGTTAGTACACCAAGACTGATGTGTACTGCAGGGCGAGTCATTGTGCGCCATAATTTAACTAAAAATGATTTCATGTTTAGCTCTCTTAAATATTGATTTTAAAAAATGTTGTTACTAGAGGGCATTACATGCCGCCGTGAGCACCAGGAGGTCCGAATACAAACACTTGCAGTGCCCAAACTAGGAAGCCGTAACCGCCTACAAAAGCCACACTTAATATTGGAAAGAGAACCACCGCAATGAAGAGGAAAGACTTCCACTCCAACGAGCGTTTTTCGCCAGTTTCAATTTTATTAACATCACTCATACATTTTGCCTATTTTGTATTTAGTAATTTCGAGTAACCCATTCTATGGGGCTAAAGTTCTTGAGTATCTAACAACAAATTTTAGACCATACACAAAGTAGGGTTCAATCAAATCCCCCGTTATAACCCTTGCTAATCAATACTTTTTTGAGGTCATCCAAACTTGTTTTCAGTTAAACAAAGTTATTAAAAAGTATTAACAAATGTGAAGAATTAAGTATATTTCACAAATGTTAAAAACCAACATACACGCAACCATCTGACAACCAATTTTAACTTTTTACTTACTAAGTAGTAGCTAAAAAAGCCTCAAACAACCACTATTTTGTGTTTTGTTTGTTAAATGATTGATCATTTTTAGAATTGGCGACTTTACAGGTGAAATGCATCATTTGGCACTTTCAGATATGATGGAGACCACTTAAAAGGAATCATTATGCAAGACGTTATTGATATATCTTGGTGGCAGTTATTGTTCTTCAGCTCACTTCTCTTGCTACCCATTACCATCAACTACAAGTTAAAACTCGGCCTTGGCAAAGAGGCTTCTGTCAGCATAATCCGTATGGTTATTCAGCTATTTCTAGTGGGACTTTACCTAGAATACTTGTTCACCTTAAATAGCTTATGGGTCAATTTACTGTGGCTATTTGCAATGATCATCGTTGGGGCAAGCTCAATTGTTGAAAAATCTAGGCTCTCCAAAAACCTACTTTTAGGTCCTATAGCCGTTAGCCTTGCTGTAACTTGTGTACCTATTGTCTTGTTTATCTGCTTTTTCATCATTAAACCGACACCGGTTTTTAACGCACAGTACCTTATCCCTATTGCAGGGATGCTGTTAGGTAATAGCTTAAGCAGTAATATCGTGGCATTGCAGAACTTGTTTGGGGCTTTTGAAACGCAGAAATCAGAGTACGAAGCGGCTATCGCTTTGGGCGCATCTCCTTCCTATGCAGCCGCGCCTTTTGTTCGTAATGCGATACAGAAGGCGATGTCACCAATTATGGCCTCTATGGCAACTACAGGCTTAGTCACGCTACCGGGAATGATGACAGGACAGATCTTAGGAGGTGCATCACCGATGATTGCGATTAAGTATCAGTTGATGATCATGTTAGCTATCTTCGTGATGATGAGCTGCTCTTTAGCACTTGCACTTCAGCTCTCATTGAAGACATCTCTTACTAAAGAAGGCCGAGTTCTCGCGCAAATACAGCCTTCGAAATAGCCTCCCTACCCCACTTAGATCTGGTTACTCACTGAATTTGAGACAGGTTATCCACAGAAATTGTGGATAACCAAATCAATATAGATCCTTTTTTGTCCATTCCCACCTAGGGAAAGATCATTACCTTTGATCTTTGGGTGTTTTCAAAGACATATACACACACGGTGATCCTCGCTATTGAGCGTTCACATGATAATTTAAGAAATGAATAAGTAGGTTTTCCACAAATAAAAACGGCCTGCAATGCAGACCGTCTTTTAAATGTCATAAGTCAGTTCAGTGTTTTCACTGAGTCCAAGTTACCCAGTTAACTCGTAAACTGGATTAACCGCGTAATCGGAATTAATCACGAAACCTTTGCTTGGTGGATCACGCCACCCTTATTAGTCACGTAGGTAGATCAACCAGTACCACATACCAACAAAGATACCACCGCCAATGATGTTACCAATGGTAACGGGCAGCAAGTTGTTCATCAAAAAGTCCATCATGTTCAGATCAACGTAGTCCGCAGGGTTAGCGCCTGTCATTGTCCAAAATTCTGCGGGAGCAAATGTTTTGATACCGATAGCTAAAGGGACTTGGAACATGTTGGCAATACAGTGCTCAAAACCGGCTGATACGAACATCGCCACAGGTAAAATCATAACTGCGATTTTGTCAGTCAGTGTACGTCCACTAAACGTCATCCATACCGCGATACAAACCAACACATTACACATGATGCCAAGCGCGATAGCTTGGATAAAATCATGGTGCATTTTGTGTTGGGAAATCGCCATGGCATTCAAACCCACTTGCCCATGATCGAACATGTACTGTTTAGTCAGAAGCATACAGGCCACCAGCAGCAATGCACCAATTAAGTTACCGACATAAACCGTGGTCCAGTTCTTAACTAATGTACGCCAGGTAATCTTGCCACTTGCGCGAGCAACAAGCGTCAACACCGAGCTGGTAAACAGTTCACCACCAGTAACAACAACAAGGATTAATCCTAAGCTAAAAGCTAGACCACCCAATAAGCGAGTAATACCCCACGGTAAATCACCAGCACCGGTAGTCACGATAGTGTAGAACACAAACGCGATACCAATATGTATGCCGGCAGAAATCGCTAGGAGAAAAGATTTGATTGGATCTTTGGTTGCTTTACCTACGCCAATATCTGCAGCGCGCTCAGCCATTTGTGGCGGTAATAATGAGTCGAATTGGTTTAGATTCATGATGATTTACATTTTGAAACATGTCGTCGGGAGCGCGATAATCCTCTCTTTCATTTCTGAATTCAAGAGCTATTTTAAGCTCGAAATGCCTCTCACAACCCTGTTGAAAAGAATTAGTCCAAGTTATTCCAAATTCATACGACTTTAGTAGTAAAAATAAAACTCTGCTGAATGATTAGTTATCAGCATAGAAAATAACACATCTAGAAATATCAACAAGTTACGTTAAAACACAAAGAATAACGTACACTATAATGACTCAATGAACAATTTTGTTTTCAGATTTTGACATAGATCAACAGAACGTAAAAAAGCGCCCTTAGGCGCTTTTAACTCAATCACAAATAAAGAAATTAGTCTTACTAAACCGAAGGTTCAACCATTTCTTCTAATGATTGTTCGAGAGATGCATCCTCTAGGCTAGATTCAATACTAGGAAGAATCACATCAGAGTCACTTTCGCTGGCAACTTTACCACCTAAGCTTTTCAAACTATCCACTAACTCTTCTAGGCTCTTTATATGAGCATCACTCTTGGTAACCTGATCATCTAACAATTGGTTGTGCTTGGTCGCTTCAACCAATTTCTGTGTTTGTTTCTGATTCTCACTTTCTAACTTAGCGAGTCGCTCAGTCAAAGTTTTAATCTCTGACTTTAATGACGCCGTCATGTCTGAGCCTTTCAGCGCTTTAACACTCGCTACAATTTTTTGAGACTGAAGACGCAATACAACATCACGGTGATCTTCATCATTAACCACTCGTGAAATGCTCAATAACTGGTTCTCTGCATTCAAAACCGACTGTTCGAACTGGTCGCCTTTTACGCTCGCTAGTACTTTAACTTCATGAGCAACACTGCGCACGTGGTTTAATTCGAACTCTGCAGCGTGAACTGCGTCTTCAATGATCGACTTTTCACGGGGACTGGCTTTCACTTGGCTTTCTGCCAAAGCAATTTGAGATGCCGCTTTAGCAAACGTCAGTGGAACAACGTCATCGAAATCTTCATCTTCCAAGAACTCCAACTCATCCTTCAAAGGTTCGATGTACTTCTTGTGCGCCACTTTAACTTCTAACAAGCTCGCGTTATTAAGAAACTCTACCTGTGCTTCCTGAGCATCTTCAAGTTCGTCGACCAGCACATACTCAAACAGCTCGCTGTATTCTGAATACAAGCGCTTGTAGCTCGATGCAAACATAGTATCGGCACCAAGAAACTTTAAGTAATCCATTTGCACTATCGAGTCGGCTAATACTCTGTCAGCCTTTTCCTTTAGCACTAAGATCGAGTCATAATTTGATCGAATCAACGCGATTTTTTCATCAAAGGCTTCGGCGTAAGTTAATGTCGAAAAAATCGAGTAACTCTTGGTTAACCGTGTTTGATCTTTCAGTAAGTCCGCATAAATGCTTTCAGCATCATCCCAAGCGTCTAATAGTTCATTGTAATTCTCTGGAGCATAGAGAGACAATTGAGCGTGTTCTTCAAGCTTAGCCTCCCACTCGGAGTAAACACTTTGGACAGACTGAAATGAACGGACCTCTACTGTTGATTCATTGTCATTTGTGGTTTGGTTCGCGCCTGTCTGCTCTGAGGGTGCACTTTGACAACCTGAGATAGCAAATAGCATACTGATCGTTAATGCTACTTTGTTCACTCTCACTGATGCGTTTCCTTTTTATACAATATTAGCTGGATGCAATATATTTCTAGTAACACAATATATTACAACCACTTCCCAATAAACATCGTTCAGAATTTAAGTGGCTGCAAATCACGCAATCTAACTAAAATAAACCCACCATACGACGATTAATCATTCAATTTGGTATCACTTATCAATTCTATTTATTTGCTATTGCTTGAGCCGTGAATGCGCACTAAGGTGAAGGTAGAGAACGTTATGAATATATAGGTTAATTATGAAGTACAACGCTGAACATATTGCTGATTTAAACCTCCTTCTTCAATTTGATGTAAGTAGCGCCGCTACTGGAATTAAAGTTCATCAAGAGGCTGCTCAAGAAACTCAAGACGCTGTTAAGCGCCTATTCGAAAAGAATCTTTGCACTCAGCCAGACGGTGGTTACCTAACAGACGAAGGTATCCAGATGGCAGAGCGCGCAGACAAGTTACTTCGCGTACTGAACTAAAACTCCACGGTTCTAGTAAAAACTCCACTCGCTTCGGCCGTGGAGTTTTTTCATTTTTGGGCAAAGGTTTGTTAGGCTTACTATAAATCCATAGCTTTCAGTTGTGAGGAACACATGGCTTCTATATTTATTGTTGGTGCAGGATGGGTCGGTGCACCTTTATCTGAACATTTAGAAAAACATGGTAACCAAGTTGTGGTCACGAAAACGACCCAAGCAGGTGCAGACGCTGTTGGGAACAAACGAGTTCCATGTGAAGTGTTTAGTTTTGACTCATCAAAGTCAGATGAGACTATCGGTGAACTCTATTCGTTGTTACTCGAAAACAACACTGAGATAGTGATTGGTAGCTTCCCTCCAGGCTTTAGAAAGGGAGCAGGACAAGAGTACGCCAACCACTGGCAGCAACTCACCAATGCATGTCAAAAGGCCAACGTTAAGAAGCTTATCATGGTCAGTTCAACAACCGTATACCCAACTAAACCTGGCGTTTTGAACGAACTGGATGCTTCACTCCCCCTTTCAACCTCAGGCAACGAGCTCGCGTCTTCATTTTCCGATAACGCGCGTGTCATGCTGCAAGCGGAACAGTCAGTGATTGATTCTGGCATCGACTACACCATTCTTCGCTTTAGTGGATTGATTGGTCCGAACCGTCACCCATCGAGGTTTGCAAGTAAATTGAAGCAAGTGAGCACTCAAGCTCCTGCCAACATGCTTCACCTTAACGACGCGATTGGTGCGGTCGATTTCGCCATCAATCAACTGCACAATGAAATCGTAAATGTCACCACACCAAATACAGTAAGTAAGGCAGAGTTCTACGCAGCAGCATTAAAAAGTGCCAATAGCAGCGAGCCACTCCCTCCTATTGTCGATACCCCAGACAAGCTGATCTCTTCTAAAAAGATCCTCGGTTTAGGTTACTCGTTTAAATTCGATTCCACATTGGACGCTCTTTATGACTAAGCAATCCATAGCTAAGCAACCTGTAACAAAGAACTCAAAGGGTAAGCGATATCACTCGATCGACACCCTTTGGAACTTTATGTCTATAGGTCACAAGGTTACGCCTTCAGACTGTATTTTTGTATTGTGTAGCAACGATACTCGCGTCGCTGAATATGCAGCCGAGCTTTATCACCAAAAGATAGCGCCTTACATCGTTTTTTCTGGTGGTGTGGGACGTTTTACAGAAGGAAGCTTTGAGCGTTCAGAGGCTGAAACATTCGCGGCTATCGCACGAGACGCTGGCGTGCCTGACTCTGACATTATCATTGAGAAGCACGCAACTAATACTGGGGAGAACGTACGATTCACCCACAAATTGTTGACTGAGCGTGGACTATCCCCGAAACGCCTGACCTTAGTACAGAAACCCTTTATGGAGAAACGCACTTACGCCACGTTTGCTAAACAGTGGCCTGACGAAGTTACCGAGATTCAAGTCACTTCACAATGGCAAGACTGGATTGATTACTTTAACGAAGAGTTACCATTAGACATGGTGTTAGGTGCATTGATTGCTGATTATGAGCGAATCAAATCCTACCCCGCTCAGGGCTTTCAAATAGAGATGCCCATCCCTGACGACGTTGACCATGCCTATCAAGCATTAAAGAGGCTCGGTTTCGAATAAAGCAAAAGATCGACTAAGAATAAAATAGAAGCTCGGCTTGGAATAAAACAAAAGCTCGGCTCAATAAACAAAAACGGTGACACTAGGTCACCGTTTTCTAATTTGAACGCTATTGGTTTTAGCAATGCCGACTTGTAGGCTGCTTATTTACCTAACGCTTCTTTATAATGTAAACGGCAAGCCGAAACATATTGGTCATTGCCACCAATAGCGACTTGGTCACCTTCAGCAATTGCCACACCGTGCTCATCTGTACGAATTACCATATTGGCCTTACGGCCACAGTGGCAAATTGTTTTAAGTTCTACTAATTTGTCAGCCCAAGACAACAAGTAGCGGCTACCTTCAAACAGTTCACCCAAGAAGTCAGTGCGCAAACCGTAACAAAGTACAGGGATGTGCAGCTTATCAACCACTTCTGTTAGTTGGTAAACCTGCTCTTTCGATAAGAACTGACACTCATCGATCAATACACAATGACGCTTTTCTTCTTCGTTGAGTTTTTGAATTGCCTCAAACATATTGGTGTCGTTTTTAAACAATTGAGCTTCAGATTGAAGACCAATTCGTGAACTCACTTTACCGATACCATAGCGATCATCTAATGCAGCCGTAAAGATCACTGGTGTCATACCACGTTCTTGGTAGTTGAATGAAGATTGAAGAAGCGTTGTTGATTTACCCGCGTTCATTGCCGAGTAATAAAAATACATCTGAGCCACAGAAATATTCCTGTTAATTAAAAGGTGAAGATAAAAAGGTGAAATTAGAGAATTTTTGCTAGAAAAAAGGGCTGAAAATCAGCCCTTTTTATAAGATTTACTTACGACGCCAAGTCGTACCTTCTGGACCATCTTCCAGAACAATACCTAGCTCGTTCAGCTTATCACGTGCAAGATCGGCATTTGCCCAATCCTTCGAAGCGCGAGAGTCATTACGTAGCTTAATTAGGCCTTCGATTTCAGCGACTTCGTCATCGTTACCGGCTGCATCGCCTTGCAAGAAAGCTTCTGGATCTTGGTGAAGAATACCGATGATGTCTGCCAGTTCACGCATCAACGCACCTAGTGCACTTGCTTTTTCTATGCTTTCAGTCTTGATACGGTTGATTTCACGAGCCATTTCAAACAGCACTGAATAAGCTTCAGGTGTGTTGAAATCATCGTTCATCGCTGTAGAGAAACGAGTCACATACTCTTCACCACCAGCAGGGGCTGCGGTAACGTCTAGACCACGAAGTGATGTATAGAGACGTTCAAGTGATGCACGAGCCTGATTTAGGTTATCTTCACTGTAGTTTAGTTGGCTACGGTAGTGACCAGACATTAGGAAGTAACGAACTGTCTCTGCATCGTAATGCTGAAGTACGTCACGGATAGTGAAAAAGTTACCCAGTGACTTAGACATTTTTTCTCTGTCTACCATCACCATGCCACTGTGCATCCAAGTATTCACATACTGGGTGCCATGTGCGCAGCAAGATTGTGCGATTTCGTTCTCGTGGTGCGGGAACTGTAGATCCGAACCACCACCATGAATATCGAAGTGATTGCCAAGAATAGACGAGTTCATTGCTGAACATTCGATGTGCCAACCTGGACGACCTGGCCCCCATGGCGATTCCCACGTCGGCTCACCAGGCTTAGACATCTTCCAAAGAACAAAGTCTAACGGGCTACGTTTTGCAGAATCGATGTCAACACGGGCGCCAGCTTGAAGCTGCTCAAGATCTTGCTTAGAAAGCTTACCGTATTCGTCAAACTTCTTAACTTCGAACATCACGTCACCGTTGCTTGCAACGTAAGCAAAGCCACGTTGAATTAGCTTTTCTACTAACTCAATGATCTCTGTGATGAATTCAGTCGCACGAGGCTCGACATCTGGGCGTTTCATGTTCAATGCATCGAAGTCCGCGTGCATTTCACCGATCAGACGCTCAGTCAGAGAGTCACAAGACTCGCCGTTTTCATTAGCGCGCTTGATGATTTTGTCATCGATATCAGTGATATTACGAACGAAATTCAAATCGTAACCAAGGTAACGCAGGTAACGAGTTACCACGTCAAATGAAACGAACGTACGGCCATGACCAATATGACAGAGATCGTATATGGTTACCCCACAGACATACATACCGACTTTGCCAGCTGTAATTGGTTTGAATTCCTCTTTCTGTCTTGTGAGCGTGTTATATATCTTCAGCATGATCTCTATCTATTTTATGGATTAATCAAAAATAAGATCGCAGTATAACAAGTCATACCTTAATAGGTAATCCCCCAAAGCAGGAATTACCTCAAACATCCGAGTTAAGTTAATGATTTGGTGATTTGAAAGTCCGCCAACATGCGCTAGAATTCGAACTTCATATTAAAAAGACAGTAAGGTAACAATCATGATCATCCTTCACACAAATTTTGGTGACATCAAAGTCCAACTTAACGAAGAAAAAGCACCAGAAACAAGCGCAAACTTCCTACAGTATTGCCGTGACGGTTTTTACGACAACACGCTATTCCACCGTGTTATCGATGGTTTCATGGTTCAAGGCGGCGGCATGACTTCTGGCCTTAAAGAAAAAACAACTCGCGCGACTATCAAGAACGAAGCAAACAACGGCCTAGCGAACAAAGTGGGTACGCTAGCAATGGCTCGTACTATGGAACCGCATTCAGCGAGCTCTCAGTTCTTCATCAACGTTAACGACAACTCTTTCCTAAACTTCCGTAGCGAAAGCCTAGACGGTTGGGGCTACTGTGTATTCGCAGAAGTTGTTGAAGGCATGGACATCGTAAACAAGATCAAAGGTGTTAGCACTGGTTCTATGGGTATGCACCAAGACGTACCTCTAGAAGAAGTGATCATCACTGGTACTACAATCGAAGCTTAATCACTTGCTTTCGGTTAGGGCGTATTGACCTTTTGAGCTAATTTTTGCAGCGAGTTGCTGGGGATTTATACAAGGCAGAGGCTTTGATGTGTAGCTAGCCTACATGAGAAGCCGATAACGTAGTAGAAATGACCAGCAAACGCTGCCCAAAGGGTTCGGCTAAAAGCGTTCTACTCTTTGTTGAGGGAAATTTGCTTAGAATGACTAGGCTTCCTATCCCTCGCCTCGATTAAAACGCTTTTATCTCGAACAAAATTTAACCGCCAAAGGTCAACACGCCCTAGTATTAATAATTGATGAGCCGATAAAATCAGGATATAGGGAGCGAATCGCTCCCTTTTTTTAGACCTATGAAAACATATTTTATATCAGATCTACACCTTGCTCCGTCGCGACAAGACATCACAGACTGCTTCTTAACCTTCATGAAGAACGAGGCCGTAGAAGCGGATGCACTCTACGTGTTGGGTGATCTTTTCGAATTCTGGATTGGTGACGACGATACAAGCGAGTTCGCGAATTCAATTCGCCAAACGTTTATAGACTTAGTTAACACTGGCGTACCTTGTTATTTCACACAAGGCAATCGGGACTTTTTAGTTGGCAAAAAATTTGCGAAACAAACAGGCGTACAGCTTCTAGATGAAGTTTCTACTATCGATATCTACGGACAAAAAGCAGTGGTATTGCATGGTGATACTCTGTGTACCGAAGATATAAAGTACCTCGCCTTTCGTGAAAAAGTTCATCAGCCCTGGTTACAATGGGTCTTTAATAGAATTCCATTTTTTATCAAAAAGAAAATTGTCTCCAAGGTTCAGTCTGATATCAAAGATGATAAGCAGACAAAGTCACTCGACATCATGGATGTAACACAGCAAGAAGTCGACAATGTGATGAAACAACACAACGTCGATTTGATGATCCACGGTCATACTCACCGTCCAGACATACACTCCTTCAGTGCTAACAATTGCACTAAAACCCGTATCGTACTGGGTGATTGGTATACCCAAGGATCAGTTCTGGTGTTCACTCCGCAAAGTTTTGAACTACAGAATCGCGAGTTTAGCAATCGCTTTTAGCATCACGCTTAAACTTTCACTTTTATTATTATCATCGGTCAGATTTTCTTCACTTGTATATGGTAATTTCTCCTGAATTAGCTATTATTTGTCTATCAAAAATAAACCGAACACAGTACCAAGTTGAAATATTCATACGTAGCGCGTCAACCAATACTCGATGCAGACAAGAAGACCATAGGTTACGAGTTGCTATTTAGGGATGGTCCTAAGAACACTTTCCCTGAAGTAGAGCCGGAGCTCGCTACTAGCCGTTTGCTTTCCGACCACTTCTTATCTACCCACTATAATACATTGGGCGATAAGCTTGGATTCGTTAATTTTCCATATGCAAGCTTGGTTAACCTAGTCCCGACTCTATTTCCGAAAGAGAGCTTAGTTGTCGAGGTACTGGAAGACTGTGGGCCAACAGACGAACTGCTAGAAGCCATCATCACAATTTATGATGCGGGTTACACGATCGCGTTAGATGACTTTGTGCCTAGCAAAGCATGGAAACGCTTCTTACCTTACGTATCAATTATCAAATTCGACATACGTTTGATCTCAATCGCTAAAGCTGCGATGTTCATGAACACTCTGAAAGACTTGAATATCGAGTTTCTAGCGGAGAAAGTAGAAACTCACGAAGAATACCAAGAAGCAATCCAAGCCGGGTTTAACTATTTTCAAGGCTACTTTTTCAGTAAGCCGGAGATGATCCAAACTCGCGCATTAAACCCTGCTTTTTTAACCATTGTTCAACTGTTGAAAGAGATTGCCAACGATCCTATCAACTTTGCCGAAGTAGAGCGTTTGATTACCCTTGATATGACTATGTCGTATAAGCTGCTCTCTTACGTAAACTCCGCTGGTGGCTCATCAACACCGATTCGTTCATTCCACCAAGCGCTTGTTTATCTTGGTGAACAAAAACTACGTAAGCTAGTGTCACTGGTTGCTATCGCATCCGCGAAAGAAGATAAACCAGACTCACTCTATGGTTTAGCCGTGATACGCGCGCGCCAATGTGAACTGTTGGTCGAGAAAATGAACGTTAAGGTTGAGCCCGGGCAAGCCTTTTTAACTGGCATGTTCTCGCTGCTCGACTCCCTATTCGATCTGCCGTTAGTAAAAGTACTGGACTCGGTGCCGATCGATGATGAGATTAAACAAGCCTTGATTCAACGTAAAGGCGTATTAGGTGCCATTTTGGCGATGGTCATAGCTTATGAACAAGCTCGCTGGGATGAAGCAACGCGCATTCGTAAACTGCTCAAACTCAACGAAGCAGAGCTAGGTCAAGCTTATGACGAAGCAACTTCTTGGGCCCAAGACCTGCTGTCTCCTACTTTGAAATAGTTCACATCACACAGCTACTTCAATCGAAACTCAGCTTTGGTGAGCAGTCGTTTCTTGATAAACTCCAACACATTCATTTATGGCCTCTTAACAGAGGCCATTTTTACAGGATTTGACCATGTCTTTATGCCCATGCGGTAGCAAAAATACTTACCAACAGTGCTGTAAATCAGCACACCTTAACCACAGTGCCGTTGAAACACCCGAGCAATTGATGCGCTCACGTTATTCTGCACATGTACTTGGTTTGGTGGATTATGTTGTTGCGACTTACCACCCTAGCTGCAACGCAGAAGCGCAAAGAGAAGGTATTGCCGAATCTATCAACAGTGATTGGGCAGGACTAGAAGTCATCGATACTGCGGTAGGCTCGCACCAAGACGAAGGCTTTGTTGAGTTTAAAGCTTACTTCAATGAAGAAGGCGCACAATACTGCATGCAAGAACGCTCTCGCTTTATACGTGAAGACGGTCTTTGGTACTACATTGATGGTACCTTCCCAGAGCAGGAACAAACTACACAACCAGAAATTGACCCACGCTTAAATCAAACCGTTGAGAGCTTTAAAATCGGCCGTAATGATCCGTGTATTTGTGGCAGTGGTAAGAAATACAAGAAGTGCTGCGGGTAACTCGTTCGACTAAGAAGTCAGATTAAGAGAAGAGATTCCTGATGTCGCTTCGGCTCCTCGGAATGACGCAAAGTCAGAGGTTAGAAAAGTGACGCAGGGCTTAGAAATCTTGAAAATTAAACAGTTAAAAAGCCCCGTAAACATGTTTGTTTGCGGGGCTTTTGCCTGTCTTTTACGCGGTTCTATTAATCTAAAGAGAGCTTACTTATGACGCTCTTTCAGCTTGTTTACCACATCATCCATCGATAAGCCTTGATCTTGAAGAAGAACCATTAGGTGGTAAATCAAATCTGCTGATTCACACACTAACTCCGCCTTATCGCCCGACGTCGCCGCAAGCGCGACTTCAACGCCTTCTTCGCCCACTTTTTGCGAAATACGCTTGGTGCCACGGGCATATAGACTGGCAGTATAAGAAGATTCAGGATCGGCGTCCTTGCGGGCAGCCAATAGCTGCTCAAGCTGATGAAGCCACACCATCTGAGACTCTTCTTGCTTGTCTCCATCCCAACACGTTGTTGTTCCTGTGTGGCACGTTGGGCCAATGGGATTAACCTTAACCAGCAAGGTGTCGTTGTCACAATCCAATGACATGTTTTGCAGTTGCAATACGTTACCCGACGTTTCACCTTTGGTCCAAAGGCGCTCTTTGGTGCGAGAGAAAAACGTCACTTGGCCAGTTTCACCTGTTTTCTCGAGCGCTGCTGGGTTCATGTATCCCATCATCAGCACTTGGCTCGATTGGTAATCTTGAACAATCGCTGGCACTAAGCCATCGACTTTTTCCCAATCAATACGCTCTGACAATGCGCCTACTTCTGTTTTTGATAAGCTTACGGGTTCAAAACTCATAGTCGCACCTCTACATCTTGTTGTTTCAAATACTGTTTAAGTTCACCAATATTGATGACTTGCTTGTGGAATACCGAAGCCGCAAGTGCTCCGTCCACGTTGGTTTTTTTATAGGCTTCAGCAAAGTGCTCCATCGCACCTGCGCCACCTGATGCAATCAGGGGTACATTACACACTGAACGTACCATATTTAACTGGTCGATATCATAGCCGTTGCGAACGCCATCTTGGTTCATCATGTTTAACACGATCTCACCGGCGCCACGCTTCTGTACTTCCTGCACCCAATCTTTGGTTTCCCACTTGGTTGCTTTGGTACGCGTTTCATCGCCTGTGAATTGGTAAACCTGATATTTACCGGTTTCTTTATCGAAGTATGAATCGATACCAACAACGATACACTGCACGCCGAACTTATCAGCAAGGTCAGTGATCAGTTGCGGATTAGCCAATGCCGGTGAGTTGATTGATACTTTATCCGCACCAAACTCAAGAATACGCGCTGCATCTTCCGCTGATTTAATACCACCAGCGACACAGAAAGGAATATCAATCACTTCTGCTACACGTTTCACCCAGCTCTTGTCGACTACACGCCCATCGCTTGATGCCGTGATATCGTAAAATACTAATTCATCAGCGCCCTCTTCCGCATAACGTTGCGCTAACGGAACGATGTCACCAATAATTTCGTGGTTACGGAACTGAACGCCCTTAACCACCTGTCCGTCACGGACATCCAAACAAGGGATTATTCGCTTTGCCAACATGCAAATGCCTCCTCTGCGGTAAACTTACCATCAAGTAGCGCACGACCCACAATCACACCAGCAACACCGCTGCCTTTAAGTGCTTCGATATCAGCTAGGCTACCAATGCCGCCCGATGATTGGAATTGCACTTGTGGGTACTGCTTACAAAGATCAACGTAGAGCTCTACGTTTGATCCTTCTAGCGTGCCATCACGTGAAATATCGGTACACAGAACGTGTTTAAGACCAACCGTGAGGTAGTCTTCAATCAGCGCTTCAATAGTCACGCCTGAATCTTCTTGCCAACCTGAAATCGCCACTTTACGTGTGCCGCTTTCGTCGATGTTAATATCCAGAGCCAGCACTATTTTTTCAGCGCCGTACTTCTCCATCCAACCTTTCACCAACTCAGGTTGCTTAACTGCTGTAGAACCAACTACAACGCGCTGCGCGCCAGCTTCTAGTAGATCAACAACATCTTGCTCGTTACGCACGCCACCACCAATCTGGATGTTTGCAGGCGTGCTAGCCAGTAGCTTAGCAATCAAGTCTAACTGACGAGCCGTTGTGTCTTTTGCACCCGTTAAGTCAACAAGGTGAAGCCAACCTGCGCCAGCTTGGTGGTACAAGTTAAACTGCTCTGCTGGGTCTACTTTGTATTCTGTTACTTGCCCGTAGTCTCCTTGGAATAAGCGAACTACTTGGCCTTCAATTAAATCTAACGCGGGAATAATCATTTACATTCCTTATATGGCAACGTTAGCCGCTGCCTAATCCTTACTACAATTCCAAGAAGTTCTGAATCAGCTTAGAGCCAGCTTTCGAAGATCGCTCTGGGTGGAACTGAACACCATAATAATTGCCACTTTGAACCGCTGCTGTGAATGGATTACCGTAATCACATTGTGCGATTGTGTAGTCACCCACTGGCATTGCGAAGCTGTGTACAAAGTAGAAGTACTCGCCCTCTTCAATATCTTTGAATAGAGGGTGGTTAGGTGTCGCGGTTACTGTGTTCCAACCCATGTGTGGTAATGGCAAATCACCCGTTTCAAGTAAACGAACTTCACCATCACACAAACCTAGGCATTCAACTAACTCGTCAGCCTTTTGGCCTTTCTCTTGAGACAGTTTGCCTAACAGCTGCATACCTAAACAGATACCTAGCAGAGGCTTCTCTACTTGCTTCACAAGGGTAACAAGGTCACGTTCTTGCAGGTTCTTCATTGCCTCACTTGCTGTACCTACACCGGGTAGGAATAGCTTATCGGCAGCAAGAACAACGTCTGGTTCTTTTGAAATTTCAACTGCGTAGCCTAGACGTTCAATCGCAAACTTCACCGAGGAAACATTGGCACAACCAGTATCAATAATAACGACTTTTTGATCTTTCATTGTTTTTCCTTGCTCACGTTAGCCTTACAGAACGCCTTTGCTGCTTGGTAACTCGTTACCTTCAACTTTGATTGCTTGGCGAAGAGTACGGCCAAACGCTTTGAATAGGCTCTCAATGATGTGGTGATCATTATTGCCGTCAGAAGAAAGGTGTAGCGTACAAGCCAATGTATCAGTTAGAGAACGGAAGAAGTGAACCACCATCTCTGTTGAAAGATCACCCACTTGCTCGCGGCTGAACTTAGCATCGAACTTAAGGTATGGGCGACCAGATAGATCAAGCGCACACTGAGCCAAACACTCATCCATTGGCAGGCTGAAACCAAAGCGGCCAATACCACGTTTGTCGCCTAATGCATCTTTCAATGCTTGGCCTAAAGCAAGTGCGGTATCTTCTACTGTGTGGTGATCATCAATGTGCAGGTCGCCCTTCACAGTCAGGTTCATTTGGAAACCGCCGTGTGTCGCGATTTGATCAAGCATGTGATCGAAGAAACCCATGCCAGTATCAATCTTGTTGTCACCGGTTTCATCAAGGTTTACGGCTACCTTAATGTCGGTTTCTTTAGTGGTACGAACCACTTCAGCAACACGAGCATTAACCGTCAGATCTTTAACGATCTGTGGCCAGTTAAGCGTGCCTTCAGTTTGCGCATCTGGTCCGTATTGGATACCACGAATTGCCATGTTCTCAGCAAGTTGAAGATCCGTCATTCGATCGCCAATCACGACTGACTTTTGGAAGTCAACTTTACCGCCTTGTAGGTATTCTTTAACCATACCCAGCTTAGGCTTGCGGCAAGAGCAATTGTCTTCATCAAAGTGAGGGCAGATTAGAACATCATCAAACTTAACGCCCTGAGACTCAAAGAACTCCATCATCATATTGTGTGGAGCATCGAACTCTTCTTGCGGGTAGCTATCTGTACCTAGACCATCTTGGTTAGTCACCATCACTAAGCGATAACCCGCATCTTGCAGTGCAAGTAGGCTAGGAATCACTAACGGTTCGAATTTTAGTTTGTCTAAACGGTCTACTTGAAAGTCAACTGGCGGCTCAACAATTAAGGTGCCGTCACGGTCTATAAAAAGTATTTTCTGTTGTTTACTCACTTGAACTTCCTTTTAATTTTAAATCTGCTGGCCTAGCTAAAATCAACGCTAACCCAAAATATTGGTTTCATTTGCCAGCCGATTATTAATCCACTAAAACTGGCAAATGTTATTACTGGTAAGCCTTTCGTTACTGATAAAAGTTACGAATGAATCCAAGTGTCTTTTCGCACTCTTCGCGATTACCAATACTAATACGAACACAGTCTTCAATTGGTGAATTACGCAAAATGATGCCCGTATCCCAAGCCGCTTTAAATAACTCATCGCCGTTCGGGAATTTAACCAGTAGGTAGTTACCCCAACCATCAAACACCGTCACTTGAGGCATACCTAGTAAACCGGCTTGTAAATACGCTCGGTTAGCACTTAAATCCAGAACTTGGAACTTAGCACGCGCTAGTCCTTGCTCTGAAAGTGCTTGAACGGCAATGTCAGCAACAGGGATTGGCACAGGATAAGGAGCAATCACTTTTAACAATACATCGATAAGCTCTTTGTTCGCTAGCGTAAAGCCACAACGTAAACCCGCTAAAGCAAATGCTTTCGAGAGAGTTCGAAGAATCGCTAGATTCGGATACTGAGCAAGCAAATCCACCGTTGATGCTTCAGGGCAGAAATCGATATACGCTTCATCCATCACAACAATCGCTTTGTCTTGTGTCATTTCAAGCAGCTTGATGATGTCTTTGCGATCAACCAAATTACCGGTTGGGTTATTTGGACTACAAACAAAGACCACTTTTACGTTGTCAAGTTGAGCTTCAATAGCAGGAAGATCCAATTGCCATTCAGAAGTCAGAGGCACCACTTTACGCTCAACACCAATCGTCTCTGCACTGATTGCGTACATACCGTAAGTGGGTGGGCAGTAAAGAATAGCGTCTTCGTTCGGCTCACAGAAAGCACGAATCAGTAGTTCAATGCCTTCGTCAGCACCACGAGTAGTCAACGTTTGCTCTGGTGCAACACTCGCATATTGAGCGTAAGCATCGATTAGCTCTTTAGGCTGACACTCGCTGTAGCGATTAAGTCGAGTCAGATTTAAGGTGTACTCGTTATCAAACGGAGATTCGTTGGCGTTCAACCATACATCTCCGCTGCCACCAATGCGTCTTGCAGACAAGTAAGGTGTTAGAGCCTGAACTTGTTTTCTTGCTAACTTTTCCATGCCCTACCCTTATTTCGCTTTATTTAGCTGTTCAAATCGATTTAATTTTTCAACTCGGATGGTCACCGCACGTTTGTGTGCGTCCAAACCTTCGGCTTCCGCCATTGTGACTACCGTTGGCGCTAGGCCTTGTAAGCCATCAGCTGTTAACTCTTGTACCGTCATACGCTTAGAGAAATCCGCCAAACCTAGGCTTGAATAAGTCTTGGTATAGCCGTAAGTCGGAAGAACGTGGTTTGTGCCTGATGCGTAGTCACCTGCAGATTCTGGAGACCAGTCACCCAAGAAGATTGAACCTGCATTATCTAGTAATGGCAGCAGTTCACGTGGACTCTTGGTCTGAACAATCAAGTGTTCCGGGCCATAGAAATTCGAAATCGCAATCGCTTGAGTGATCGATTCAGCAATGATGATTAGACTTGAAGCCAATGCTTGCTGAGCGATGTTCGCACGAGACAGCTCTTTCAGTTGCTTCTGAACTGCATCGGTTACTTGGTCGGCAATAACTGGTGATGGTGTTACTAATACAACCTGTGAATCTGGCCCGTGTTCAGCTTGGCTCAGTAGATCAGCAGCAATGAAGTCAGCATCCGCAGTTTCGTCTGCAATCACTAACACTTCAGACGGGCCAGCAGGCATATCAATCGCAGCGCCACGGAAGTCGTTACTTACTTGGCGTTTAGCTTCCGTTACGTAAGCGTTACCTGGGCCGAAGATCTTATCAACCTTAGCCACGCTCTCGGTCCCGTAAGCCATGGCAGCAACGGCTTGACCACCACCAACATTGTAAACCTCATCGATTTTACAAAGATTAGCGACATACAAGATTTCATCCGCGATGGGCGGAGGTGAGCAAAGCACAACCTTACGACAACCCGCAATTTGAGCAGGTACACCTAACATAAGAACCGTTGACGGAAGTGGCGCACTGCCCCCCGGAATATAAAGTCCAACAGTATTAATCGCGCGCGTCACCTGCTCACACACAACACCAGGCTGTGTTTCAACCTTAATTGGCTGTGGCTTTTGAGCTTCGTGAAACTTAGCAATGTTGCTGTAAGCTTGCTCCAACGCTTGCTTCATCTCTGGTGTTAGACGAGCACATGCCTCTTCGATCTCACCCGAACTAACTCGGATAGATTCTGGAGTCACACCATCAAACTTTTCAGTCAGTTCCTTAAGTGCGGCATCGCCTTCATTTCGTACTTTTGCAATAACATCAGAAACAGTCGCTGTGATGTTTGCACCTTCAGTAATAGCTGGACGCTCTAATACCGAGTCTTGCTGTGATTCACTTAAAGATTGCCAAACAACGGTTCTCATCGTCACTACCCCATCATTTTTTCGATTGGTAATACTAGAATCGAGCTTGCACCCAACTCTTTCAGCTGTTCCATAGTTTCCCAGAACAAGTTCTCTGTACTTACGAGGTGAACGGCAACTTTGTCTTTGTCTGTAGATAGAGGAAGAACCGTAGGATCTTCAGCCCCAGGTAGTAGAGCTTTGATTTGCTCCAGCTGAGACGTTGGTGCGTGAAGCATGATGTACTTCGACTCTTTCGCTTGTTGAACACCCTGCATACGAGTCAGTAGTTTTTCAATCAATGCCGTTTTGTCTGCATCGAAATCACCAACACGTTGAATCAGTGTTGCTTTAGATTGGAAGATAGCCTCTGCTTCCTTTAGACCGTTTGCTTCTAGCGTTGCACCTGTAGAAACTAAATCTGCGATAGCGTCTGCTAGACCTGCGCGAGGGGCAACTTCAACTGAGCCAGTTAGCATACAAGCGCTGAATTCAACACCCTGCTCGTCCATGTAGGCTTTTAGTAATTGTGGGTAAGTTGTCGCAATACGTTTACCCGCTAGGTCTTGTGGGCCGTTGTATTCTTCATCTTTGTTGATTGCGATAGAAAGGCGGCAACCACCGAAGTCTAAACGACGTAGTGTACGAAACTCTGAAGGCTCCTTTAGAGCGACACGGTCTAGGCGAACTTCTTCTAGTTCATTCTCACCGATAAAACCAAGGTCAACCACACCATCCATGATAAGGCCTGGGATGTCGTCATCACGAACGAGTAACAAGTCGATTGGCATATTTAGTGAATGAACAACTAAGCGCTCACCCATGATGTTAAATTTCACACCACATTTTTTAAGTAGATCTTGGCACTCTTTACTTAAGCGACCTTTCTTTTGAATTGCGATTCTTAGGCGTTGTGTCTGCATTGCTGTATCCCTGTGCAAATATTTGAATTTATTGATTATTTAAAAGTGCTAAAACTAAAAAACCCTCGGAAGACTTTGTCGTCCCGAGGGTTTAAATCTAAATTCTTTGACTTAACCTCCGGGAGAATTCTTGCTCCCGGGTATACGTAAATCTCCCCGAAAGACTAGATAGGGTGATGATGGTGATGAATGTTCATTACTAATTTACGCATACTTATCAGCTCTTAGGTTGTTTGCTGTCTTGTCTCCACACTAACTAAGCTGACACCCTTTTTCAACCATTTATTCGAACTTTTTTCACGAAATTTAAAATTAAATTAACGAACACAAAAAAAGGGAGGCAAACGCCTCCCTTCTCATTATTCAATCAAATGATGATTAGCTTTTACACGTTGCTATCTTGCAACGAGAGAAATAAGCCAATGCAAAACATACCGCAACAAACGTTAGAGACGCTGCGCCAAATGCAATGCCAGTTGATGATGTCATTCCTAGGGTGATAAAACCAATACACGATACGAACGCCACAGACAGCGCGTAAGGGAGCTGAGTCGATACGTGGTCAATGTGGTTACAACGCGCACCTGTAGAAGACAGAATCGTTGTATCTGAGATTGGAGAACAGTGGTCACCAAATACAGAACCCGCAAGAACCGCACTTAGCATAGGAAGAATTAGCGCGATGTCAGAGGCTGCAGCCATGTCACCCGCAATCGGTAACATGATACCGAACGTACCCCAAGATGTACCTGTCGAGAACGCCATTAGGCCAGCAAGAAGGAACAAGATAACCGGTAGCCAGTGGTAATCGATGTTACCTGTTGCTAGAGAGGATAGGTACGAACCTGTTTTCATGTCGCCAATAACAGAACCAATCGTCCATGCAAATACAAGGATAAGGATAGCGCCAAACATTGAGCTTGCACCAATCCACATTGTTCTTGTGATATCAGCCATAGGTAGTTTCTGTTTGAATACCGTTGCTAGCGCAACGAGTAAACCAATCACACCACCGTAAACCAGAGACTTACCTACATCTGTATTTTCAAATGCACCAAGTAAGTTGAATGCTTGACCATCAGCAGTAAGCGCTTGGCCACCGGTGTAAAGCATTGCTGCAACCGTCGCGACGATTAACGCTACGATTGGCATAACGAGATCAGAAACAGAACCGTTTTCGCTCTCTTGAATATCCAGCTCTTCGTTTAGATCGTGCGCTTGCTTTTGATCATTATCACCTTCAAAACCACGGCCTTGAGAGGCTTCAATCTCATGCTCGCGCATTTTGCCAACATCTAAACCAAACCACGCAACGGCAAACACCATTAATAGTGCGAACACAGCGTAGAAGTTCATTGGGATAAGGCGAACGTAAGCACCCAGTGCAGAATACTCTGTCACACCGTGTGTCACTAAGATGCCACCAATGATAGTGATGATGTAAGCACCCCAGCTAGAAGCCGGCATGATCACACACATAGGAGCAGCAGTTGAATCTAGAATATAAGCTAGCTTAGCGCGAGATACGTAGAAGCGGTCAGTTACAGGGCGAGAGATGGCACCTACCGCTAAGCTGTTGAAGTAATCATCAACAAAGATGAATACACCTAAAAAGGCAGCAAGTAGTTTTGAACCACGTTTGCTCTTAACACGAGACTGTGCCCACTCAGCGAATGCGCGAGTACCGCCAGACAGTGTTAATAATGCCGTTGTCATTCCAAGGATAATTAGGAAAGCAACGATGCTCATGTTCCAAGTGTTAATACCACCATCTTCGATGAAAACACCAGATACTTTAGTAAAGACGTAGCTAGCTGCGTTACCTACTGAGTAGTCAGCAAGTAGAATCGCACCCATGACGATACCGACACCCAAGGAAACTAATACACGGCGGGTAACAATAGCAAGAGTCAAGGCAACCAAGGGAGGAAGCAGCGATAAAGGCGATGTTGCAAAATCTATTAAATTCATGATCTTCAAAAACCAGTTTTTTATTTGGCTAGAGATCTACTGCAGATAAACTTGATACGGCTTATCAAGCTCATGTTGAACTAAGCGAAAGGGAAGTGAACACTTCACCCAACCCTACAGTAGCGCTCCATAGTTTAAAATTAAGACTATGGCAGTGTTGTACCTATTGAGCACAACCCCAGCAAATTGCTTAGATATACAATTTACTTCGGCAATTACACCTTTCATTCCCGTTCATTGGCATCACCCCAACGAAAACTACTCTTTATAATTGCACCTCTACGTGCGGTAACATTATTAACCGTGTAAACCAGAGTTTAACAACAGATTAACCAAAGCACCGCATCAGGTAGCCGCAATTGTACCCATCAAGAGCAACAATGCAACATATCATTCCGAGAAAAATAGCTTTTTGTTAATGAAGTAATCAATAGAAGAATAGTCAACTTTTACGGATTACTCCACTTAACACATATCAGATATCACCTGTTTTTTTTAAGATATTCTTAATAGTTATTATAAGTTCATTAGAGGTCTATCTTTTCATCTTAAAACACTCGTCTCATTTTTTTATTTAAATAACTAATAGAAGAAATACTATTTGTTTTATTCTTAGGCTCTGTTTATTATTAGGAGGATTATTTAGTTTACCTTGATGGGAAATATCATGTCTGAATTAACAAAAACTCTATTAAATATCCGTAGCCTTCGTGCGTTCTCACGTGAATTAACTCTTGAGCAACTTGAAGAAGCGCTAGACAAGCTGACTATTGTTGTACAAGAACGTCAAGAGTCTGAAGCTGAAGAACGCGCAGCAAAAGCAGAGCAAGAAGCTAAGCTTTCTGCTATCGCAGAACAAATTGCAAAAGACGGAATCGATGTTGCCGATCTTATTGCTGCACTTTCTGGTGAAGCAAAATCTAAAACAACAAAATCTAAACGCGCTCCTCGCCCTGCGAAATACAAATACGTAGACGCGAATGGCGACGAAAAAACTTGGACAGGTCAAGGCCGTACGCCTTCAGCTATCCAAGAACAACTAGATGCTGGTAAATCTCTAGAAGAGTTTGCTCTTTAAGGCATCGAGTTTGCTAAGTGAATAATCAATAACCCACTAAGCAATAGAATTAATATTTAAGTCGACTAAAGTATTATTTACGGCTTCAATATATTCAGAAACAAAAAAGGCTCCTTTCGGAGCCTTTTTTATATTTCTAATAGTGAAATATAAATCAAAAAAATGCCTTATCTTTCCCAGTACGCTTCTTCTAGACTATCTTCTCTTTCAGGAAGGCCACGAGATAAACGTGGAGAGTGTTGAACCAACACTTCATAGCTAGCACGGTTAGAATATTTACAAACTTGTGAGAACGAAGAGTACGTCAAGAATGAATGTTGGTGCTTACTTGAGTTCGGCACGTTTTCTTTGTGATACTTATTAGCAGCCATATCATGTAATAAAGCTGATAACGCAGCATCACCTGCACCATTGGTATTTTTGATCTTTTCTGGACCACCCATGTATGGCGCAATGTGCGAATACACTTTAGTTGGGTTTTCACATAAATCTTTATGTGCGGGACGACTAAACTCATAACGGTTAAATTCAGCAATCGAGCCTGGTAACAACGGTAATGACGTTTCACGCTTAGCTGCATCTTCTGTATAACCAGCCATAAATAGGCCAACAGGTCCCGCAGTACATAGAACAAGGTCTACCCACTCTAGCGCTTTATCTGATGCAGCAAGCGGATCGCTTTCACCCGTTAATGCTTCAGCTTCGTCTTCATTCATTGCAACAACCGTTACGTGTTGCTCAAGGAAATCTTTCCAGAATTCTGGATCATCTTGAATAACGAACTTAGTACCTAGTGTAAGCACGACTGGCACATCGTATTTCTTCGCGTATTCGATCGCTTTCATTGTTGCTTCAGGCATCGGGTCGCCTGGCTTACAACGAACTAAATAAGCCGTTAAAACTAAAGCAGAAGCACTTTTGAAGATTTTTTCAGGAATGCTTTCTGGTTTTAATTGGTTCATTTGTCCTTCGCTAATTGCGAAAGTACGTTCACCGTCTTCTGTAATTAATGCAAAGCAGCGACCAATTGCGCCATCTACCCCTTGTAAATGGTTCAGATCCATTCTGCTTGATGTATTACATAAATAGCGGTAACCGTAGCTACCAATCTTAATATCTTGGCTCATTACACCTAACAGTGTAGAACGGTCATCCGCCAATACTGAGTAATTGTGTAATGTGTTACCAATTGTGCCACCAGCGTATTCATTGGTAATCAGGCACTGTTCTTTTAATTCTTGATATAAAGATTCAGCGGCTGCGTCGCCAATAACCAGTGAATGTCCCTTGCTCAAACCATACTTCTCAATAAGTTCAGAACTCACCTTTGCTTCAATATCCACCAATGTTTGGTCAATACCGATAATATGAGTGCGTGACATTCTTTTACTGCTTTGAGCTTGGCTCACTAGAGGATCACGAGCGTGAACCGGAAAGTAGTGCTTTGATTTACGTTGTCCAGGGAATTTCATAGGGCTAGTCTAAGTCAAGGGGAAATAGGTGGCGGATTCTACCGCGCTATATTTAACGCGGCAATCTTTCAAACTATAGCAAACGTTTGCTGAAGGTTTTTTTTATTCGCCTTCCATAAAGCTTAAATCAGGCAGCATGCCCAAATGCTCTGCGTAACGTTTTTGATTAAACTCCGCGCCGTTTTTCATAACGTCAAATACTTCAATTGCCAGTGCACATGCCATAGCCGCAATTGCTTCTTCACGTGGAGTGCCAGTCATCATTAAACGCATCAACGTCTCTTTCACTTTCACTGGTTCGCCATCTTCAAGCTGGTTCTCGATAATCTCAATCAGCTCTTCTTCTTGCATAAATTCGTTTTGTTCAGACATTTTTTTATCTCAGGTCTTGGGTTTCGAGCGACTATGCCACATATACTTCTGACATCCTAGCGACTCACCTCGCTCTCATGCGATTCTCTAACAAAGTCAGCGCACTATTTGTGCAAATGAAACTGTGATTCCAGTCTCGGATCTGTCACGGCGTTTCTCTTTCTGTTAGAATCTGCGACCAAGTAATAGTAACGGTGTTTAGACATGTCAGATATCAGCTCTGGAAACAGCGAAAAGAAAGTAATTGTCGGTATGTCCGGCGGTGTAGATTCGTCAGTATCGGCGTATCTTCTTCAGCAACAAGGCTATCAGGTAGAAGGCCTTTTCATGAAAAACTGGGAAGAAGACGATAACGAAGAATACTGCACGGCAGCTGAAGACCTTGCTGATGCTCAAGCGGTATGTGACAAGTTAGGTATCCACCTTCACACTATCAACTTTGCAGCAGAGTACTGGGATAATGTATTCGAGTACTTTCTGGAAGAATACAAAGCGGGTCGTACACCGAACCCAGATATCCTTTGTAACAAAGAAATCAAATTCAAAGCATTCTTAGAGTTTGCGGATGAAGTCTTAGACGCAGACTACATCGCGATGGGTCACTATGTTCGTCGTACTTTCCCAACACAAGAAGAGCTAAACGCTGGTGCGAAGCCAGAAATGCTACGCGGCCTAGACGGCAATAAAGACCAAAGTTATTTCCTTTATACGCTAAGCTCAGATCAAGTGGCACGCAGCCTATTCCCTGTGGGTGAATTAGAGAAGCCAGAAGTACGACGTATTGCTGAAGAGCAAGACTTGATCACTGCGAAAAAGAAAGATTCAACAGGCATCTGCTTTATTGGTGAGCGCAAGTTCACTGAGTTCTTAGGCAAATACCTACCCGCTCAACCGGGAAACATCGAGACACCAGAAGGCCAAGTTATTGGGCAACACCAAGGCTTGATGTACCACACACTAGGCCAACGTAAAGGCCTGCATATCGGTGGCACCAAAGGTGGCGGCGGTAATGAAGAACCATGGTTTGTTGGTGAAAAAGATCTTAAACGTAATGTTCTGATCGCGGTACAAGGTAAAGACCACCCTCTTTTAAAATCAGAAGGTTTGATCGCTTCTCAGCTTCATTGGGTTAATCGCACACCAATTACTGAAGTTATGACGTGCACGGTAAAAACACGTTACCGTCAGACCGATATTCCTTGTACAATCATCCCAATTGATGATGAGAACATTAAGGTTATTTTTGACGAACCACAAATTGCGGTGACCCCAGGTCAATCAGCAGTGTTCTACCTAGACAACGTATGTCTTGGTGGTGGTATCATTGAAAAGCGCATCTAACCAATAATCGAACGACAAACAATAGAAGACAACTAGGAGTTACTACGTGGCTAATACACTTTATGACCGTACTATTGCTTTCGCTGGAATTTGCCAAGCTGTGGCTTTGGTTCAACAAGTAGCGAAAGACGGCCATTGTGATAAAGATGCCTTCGAAGCTTCACTCAATGCTATTTTAAATACCAACCCGGCGAACACCGTGGGTGTCTTTGGACGTGAAGCGAACCTAAAGCTTGGCCTTGAGTGCTTAGTAAAAGGTATCGATAGTACTCCAGCTGGTAGCGATATTACTCGCTACATCATCAGCTTGATGGCACTTGAGCGTAAGCTATCTTCTCGTAACGACTCTATGTCTCAGCTTGGCGATCGTATTCAAACTGCAGAACGTCAAACTGAACACTTTGATCTGTTTGACGAGCAAATGATCAGCAACCTAGCCAGTATCTACCTTGATGTTGTGAGCCCTATCGGCCCGCGTATTCAGGTTTCTGGGACGCCAGCTGTACTTCAACAGACGTCGAGCCAGCATAAGGTTCGTGCCCTGCTGCTATCAGGAATTCGAAGCGCTGTGTTATGGCGTCAAGTTGGCGGTAAACGTCGCCACCTTATCTTCGGTCGCAAGAAGATGATCGAGCAGGCTCAAATCCTGCTAGCTCGCATGTAATTTATTAGCTCGCGCCTCGTCGCGAGCTTGTTTTTTGTACCAACACAACTCTCACGCAAACGATTGCGCAATATGCGTGACAATTGAGATTGTTACTGGTATAAACCTCTCAAAATTTAGAAAACTCAATTCAGGAGAACACCATGGAACTGTCAGCATTGACTGCTGTTTCACCAGTAGACGGCCGTTACGGAAGCAAGACTGTTGCATTACGCAGCATCTTTAGTGAGTTTGGCCTACTAAAGTACCGCTCTATCGTTGAAGTTCGTTGGTTACAAAAGCTTGCAGCTACAGATGCAATCAAAGAAGTACCAGCGTTCAGTGCAGAAGCTAACCAGTTTCTTGATGAACTAGCAGCTAACTTCAGTGAAGAAGATGCTCTACGTATCAAAGAGATCGAGCGCACGACTAACCACGACGTTAAAGCGGTTGAGTACTTCTTGAAAGAGAAAGTTGCTGGCGTTCCTGAACTTCACGCTGTAAACGAATTTATTCACTTTGCATGTACTTCTGAAGACATCAACAACACATCTCACGCGCTTATGCTTAAAGAAGCTCGTGACACAGTGATTCTTCCAGAAATCCGTAACGTAATTGATGCTATCAAAGCACTTGCGAACGAGTACCGTGACATTCCATTACTGTCTCGTACACACGGTCAGCCTGCTTCTCCTTCTACTATGGGTAAAGAGATGGCTAACGTTGCGTACCGTATGGAACGTCAATACAAGCAAATCGAAAACGTTGAGATCCTAGCGAAAATCAACGGTGCTGTAGGTAACTACAACGCACACCTTTCTGCATACCCAGAAGTTGAATGGCACCAGTTCAGCGAAGAGTTCATCACTGAATCTCTTGGCGTAACTTGGAACCCGTACACAACTCAAATCGAACCTCACGATTACATCGCTGAGCTATTCGACGCTGTTGCTCGTTTCAACACTATCCTTCTAGACTTCGACCGTGACGTTTGGGGCTACATCGCTCTTGGTCACTTCAAGCAGAAGACTATTGCTGGCGAAATCGGTTCTTCTACAATGCCGCATAAAGTTAACCCAATTGACTTCGAAAACTCTGAAGGCAACCTTGGTCTAGCAAACGCAGTATTCAGCCACCTTGCACAAAAACTTCCAGTTTCTCGCTGGCAGCGTGACCTTACTGACTCTACGGTTCTTCGTAACCTAGGTGTTGGTGTTGGCTACGCTATCATTGCATACACTTCGACTCTGAAAGGTATTAGCAAGCTAGAAGTTAACCGTGAAGCGCTACTTGCTGAACTAGACAAGAACTGGGAAGTACTAGCAGAACCAGTACAAACAGTAATGCGCCGTTACGGCATCGAGAAACCATACGAGAAGCTAAAAGAGCTAACTCGTGGTAAACGTGTAGATGGCGAAGGCATGCGTGCATTCATCGACGGCCTTGAAATCCCTGCAGACGAGAAAGTTCGTCTGAAAGAGATGACACCAGCGAACTACATCGGTCAAGCTATCGAGCTAACTGACAAGCTGTAAGATTCGAATTTCGAATCACAGAATAGACTAAGGCTTCCCATGTGGAAGCCTTTTTGTTGAGCGGAAGAAAGTGCACTGAGCAAGAGCTGTAATCAAAAGAACATAGCCCCCCTCCTAATTACCCTACACATGTCAGTCCGTGCTATATCAACCAATAAATATCGCAACGCTTCATCACTAGTAACCCTCTATCACCAGACACATATCCCTCGGATACTTACTGTCTTGAACACCAAGATCAAAAAAGGCCTCCCGAAGGAAGCCTTTAAAAGGTCTCTTGTCGACTAGCGACGAGAATTACGTAGCGATTACATGTTACGTAGAGACGCAATACGCTTGTCTAGTGGTGGGTGGCTCATCAGAAGCTCAGTAAGCGATTTCTTGCCGTTGATACCAAATGCCATCATAGAACCTTCTAGTTGTGGCTCATGGCTCACCTTAAGACGTTCTAGTGCTGCTATCATCTTCTCTTTACCTACTAAGTGCGCAGCACCTGCATCGGCATGGAATTCACGATGACGGCTGTACCACATCGTAATGAAGCTTGCTAAGAAACCAAATACTAATTCCAGCACCATAGACACACCAAAGTACACCATCATGTTGCTGCCACCCTCTTCTTCGTTGTCATTCGACGCAACAATGTTGGCGATGAAACGAGATAGGAAGATAACGAACGTGTTCACCACGCCCTGCATTAGCGTCATGGTCACCATATCACCGTTCGCGATGTGACTCACTTCATGCGCTAACACTGCTTCAGCTTCATCACGCGTCATGTTGTGTAGCAGACCCGTAGAGACTGCTACTAATGAATCATTACGCTTAGCGCCCGTCGCAAACGCGTTGATGTCTGGCGAATCGTAAATCGCCACCGTTGGCATACCAATACCAACTTGTTGAGACTGACGGCTTACTGTCTCCATCAACCAATGTTCGGTTTCGTTACGTGGACTTTCAATGACCATACCGCCTACCGATCGTAGCGCCATTTTCTTTGACATCATCAATGAAATGAATGAGCCACCAAAGCCAAATACTGCAGCCATCACCAATAAGCCTGATAGGCTACCAGGTTGCATACCTGTAACTGCGTATACAATATTAAGAACAACACTTAGTACCAATACAACCGCTAGGTTGGTTGCAAGGAACAACATTACTCGCTTCATTACTTATCTCCGCATGAAAGCTGTTTTTATAAAACTTATTATTATAGACAAGGCAGACAGCAATTTATTCCAACCTTGAAGACTTATACTTACTTATACATATAGTCTTAGATTAAGAAAACAAGGTTAAGCATTAAATTGCAACATTTGATTACGAGACCATATTCGAATCACCTCCAGTCTATTAGACCTAAGTCGTATGGTGTCGGTATAACAATCCGTTTACAGTGGCTTCAGATGATTTATTGGCTAGTCCATGTACAAAAAGGGAAGAATCATGGTTGAAGGTACTAACACTCAAATGGCTATCGATTTACTGTGCTGTCACCTAGGGATTACTGAAGAAGAAGCAAAAAAGCAGATTGGGATCCTAACACCGCAAACGGCACAGACAAAAATCACAGAAACACAGCAAGCACTAATGGGACTTACAAAAGAACACTAACCCATAGCGACTTGTTCAAAGGCCAGTTGTTTATAAACTCATGGCCAAAAGGCTTAACATAGCAAAAGGGCTGCAATCGCAGCCCTTTTCTTGTTTAACGTATAACTCGAAGTTTAAAGGTCGAGCAATGGCTGTATATCAATATACTTACCAATGTTCTTAGACTTTGCTCTTGGCACATACGGAATTTCACCTAACTTCGGTGCACCTAGCTTATCTTCAAGCATCGCTATAATTTCGGCGTAATGTTCAGTACCTGGGTTAATGCGGTTTGCAACCCAACCCACTAGGTTCAGTCCATCAGCACGAATCACTTCTGCGGTTAGCAGTGCATGACTCAAACAGCCAAGCTTAATACCGACCGTCAATACCACTGGCAGCTGCTCTTTTTTGACCCAGCTAGACAAATATTCTTCATCAGAAACCGGTACACGCCAACCACCAGCACCTTCAACTAACACGATGTCAGAGTTTTGCTTATGCTCTGCCAACTTAACTGATAATACGGTTTCATCAATCACCACACCATCATACTTTGCTGCAATGTGTGGTGATGATGGTAGCAACAACGCATACGGGTTAACGTCTTCGTAGGCGATATCTTGCGTCGCAGCTTCTTGAAGATGCAGTGCATCACTATTACGTAACCCTTCAGGGGATTGTTCACACCCTGCGGCAACTGGCTTGTAGCCTATTGTTGATAACTCTTGTGCGGCTAAAGCTTGAAGAATCGCTTTTGAAACCACAGTTTTTCCCACTTCGGTATCCGTACCTGCAATGAATAATGCATCAATCATAATTGAATAACCCCTAAACAAACTTGATATGTTGCTGGTAAGAAACCTTGATGGTTTTTAAACTCTCTATATTCCCGCTCAACAAGCTGCAACATTCGGCGACTTGTTAAACCTTGTGAGCGACCACTTACGTGATTAGCGCCGATACCTTTAAGGTCGCGCATCAGTTCAAACGCAGTGTCGTACCAAACGGTGATGGTGGGCAAGTCTAGTTGATGAGCCGTACAGCTAGATTGCGCTAACGCAATTTTTACCTGATTGATTGTAATAAAATGGTTAACGTGTTGATGTGCGTCAATTTTGGACCACGACTTTTTCAGTTCAAACAGTGATCCATCAAGCAAAGTTGAGAAAATAACACGTCCACCAACCGCTGTAACACGCTTCATCTCTCTCAAAGGCGACGACAAGTCGTCACACCATTGCAACGCAAGACTAGAGAAAACAATGTCAAAGTGCCCGTCTTCAAACGGTAATTGCTCGGCATCGGCTTGTTGATATGAAGAGACTGATACACCACAGCGCTGTTTTGCTTCGTCCAACATTCCATTGGAAAGGTCAGCACATACCACTGCAGCACCTCGCTTAACTAACTGTTCAGAGAAATACCCTGTACCACAACCTAGATCGAGCACCTTTAACCCAGAGAGGTCACTCGGTAGCTTATCCAATAGTCGGTGGCCTACATCGCGCTGAAACTCAGCGTGTTTGTCATAGGTTGCAGCTGCTTTGCCGAAGGCTTCAGCAATCGCACTCTTATCTTGGCTTACGTAATTATGCACTACTGCTTCTTGTGACATTTACTGAGCCTCTTTCTTTAATTCAAAGCTTGATTCTATGCTTGGCTGGCTTCCAGAGTCGTTGCTTCGCTCTATTGCTTGAAGCAACGAGTCAGTTAACTGAAGAATCTGTTCCTGACTATGGTTCGCCGTTAAGGTAATACGCAAACGAGCAGTCCCAATAGGCACCGTTGGTGGCCTTATTGCCGTTACCCAAACTTGATTGCGCTTTAACTCTTCAGCAATAGATAGTGCTGCTTGGGCTTCGCCGATTAAAAATGGTTTGATCGGCGTCTGAGTATCAATAAAACCTTTCACACCATTCATCTGCTCTGCATAGAGCGCACCTAGCTCCGTGAGTTTCTCACGACGCCACTCTTGCGTTTGAATCATCTGACATGCATGAGACAAAGCCACCGCTTGTGAAGGTGGCATTGCCGTCGAATACACATGATGACGCGCAAACTGAGTTAAGTAATCACCCACTTCTGACGAACAAAGAATCGCAGCACCAGAAAGGCCAAATGCTTTACCAAAGGTCACCACCAAGATATCAGGTGAGATTTGTGCGGCGTTGCAACTCCCTGCCCCGTTATCACCTAATACGCCAATACCGTGGGCATCATCAACCGCCAACCAACTGTCGTATTGATTAGTCAGGCTAGATATCTGACGGAGAGGCGCTTGATCACCATCCATGCTGAATACACCCTCAGTCACGACCAAGGATTGTGGAGTTTGACTCAATAGCGACTCTAAATGTTGCGTGTCGTTGTGCTTAAAGCGTTTCATGGTTGCAGGTGAAAGCATCCCCGCTTCCATCAAAGAGGCGTGGTTAAGTTTGTCTTGCAACAGAAAGTCGTCTTTTTCGAGCAGAGAAAACAACAAAGCTTGGTTAGCACTGAAACCAGAGTTAAAGAGAATGGCGCGTTCAAAGCCAAGCCATTCACACAGCTGAGTCTCTAAATTTCGATGAGCAGGACTAAAACCCGTGACCAATGGCGATGCCGCACTACCAGCACCATACTGGGAAAGCCCCACTTGCCACGCATCAACCAATTCAGAATCGTTTGCCAAGCCTAAGTAATCATTACTCGAAAAATTAATGAAGCTAGAACCTTCGCTAGTAAGCAAAGGGCCATTACTGTTTTCGAGCACCTTCAGTTGACGAGTTAACCCCTGCTCACGGCGATGAACAAGGGCACTTTTGATGCGAGATTTAAACAGTGGCATCGTAGAACATGTCATCTTTCGTTGGACGAGCAGCAACCCGCTCCACCACTTGATCTAACAGTTCATTTTCTTGAATTTCGTCAGGCTTCTGAGCCACCTGTTGGCTGTTGATACCTAACTTCTTAAACAGCTGCATGTCCGTGTCTTCATCTGGGTTTGGCGTAGTCAGTAGCTTACAGCCGTAGAAGATAGAATTCGCACCCGCCATGAAACACATCGCTTGCATCTGTTCGTTCATGTTCTCACGGCCTGCTGATAAACGAACCGCAGACATAGGCATCATGATGCGAGCAATCGCAATCAGTTTGACGAAGTCGAAAGACTCAACATCATCGACGTTTTCCATCGGTGTGCCTTTGACTTTTACGAGCATGTTGATTGGTACACTTTCTGGGTGAACAGGAAGGTTCGCAAGCTCTACAAGCAGGCCTGCACGGTCATTAGTACTTTCGCCCATGCCAATAATACCACCAGAACAGATCTTCATACCGGCATCACGCACATGAGATAGCGTATCTAAACGGTCTTGGTAAGTACGAGTGGTGATAATGCTTCCGTAGAACTCCGGAGACGTATCAAGGTTATGGTTGTAGTAATCCAAACCTGCGTCCGCTAGCTCACCTGCTTGATCAGGCGTTAACATGCCTAGTGTCATACATGTTTCTAGGCCCATGCCTTTCACACCTTTGATCATGTCAGTTAGGTGAGGCATATCGCGTTCTTTCGGGTTTTTCCATGCCGCGCCCATACAGAAGCGAGTCGAGCCCGCGTTCTTAGCTTTTTGCGCCGCATCCAAAACACGCTCGACTTCCATTAAGCGTTCTTTGTCGACATCCGTTCGGTAGTGAGCACTCTGAGGGCAGTACTTACAGTCTTCAGGACAAGCACCTGTCTTAATCGATAACAGTGTACTCACCTGCACGTGGTTGTGCTCTTGGTACTGTCTATGAACCACTTGAGCTTCAAACATTAAATCCATAAACGGTTTTTCAAGCAGTGCTCTTACTTCAGCAACTGTCCAGTCATGACGAACTTCCACGTGTCGATCCTTTTTTATTATTTGATGTTACATCTCTATCAATAGAGATTGTATTTATGCTTGGATAGTCTACCGACAAGCTTTAGACTGTCAACACATTGATAATATCAAAAGTTTACATTTGGTTATTTATTAGCCACACCAAGAATGGAAGTTACTATGGATCTCGCCTTTGACCGCCAGCATATCTGGCATCCTTATACATCAACGTTGACACCTCTGACCTGCTACCCAGTCACTAACGCAGACGGCGTTTACCTAGAATTAGAGGGCGGAAAACGAATTATTGATGGTATGTCCTCTTGGTGGTCAACCATCCACGGCTACAATCATCCAGAGCTCAATGCTGCAGCTCACAGCCAAATCGATAAGGTTTCGCATGTTATGTTTGGAGGTATCACCCACCAGCCTGCTATCGATTTATGTAAGAAACTTTTGAACCTAGCACCAAATAATCTCGAGCACGTATTCTTGGCTGATTCAGGTTCAGTAGCCGTGGAGGTTAGTCTCAAGATGGCTCTCCAATACTGGCACGCTAAAGGGCAACCTCGTTCAAAATTCCTCACGTTGAGAGATGGTTACCACGGTGATACCTTTGCGGCAATGTCGGTGACCGATCCAGATAACTCGATGCACAGCCTCTACAAAGGCTTTTTGCCTGAGCACATTTTTGCTGATTCGCCAAAAACGGGGTTTTGGGATCAATGGGACGAAAACGACATCAACAGCTTTCGAGAAAAGCTGGCAAATCACCATCAAGAAGTTGCTGCCGTGATCTTAGAGCCTATCGTTCAAGGTGCTGGCGGCATGCGCATCTACCATCCTGAATTTCTGAGACAGGTTCGCTTGCTGTGTGATGAATTCAACGTATTGCTGATCTTGGATGAGATTGCGACTGGATTTGGTCGTACAGGGAAACTGTTTGCTTGCGAACATGCCGATGTTCAACCGGATATTTTATGCGTAGGTAAGGCGCTAACTGGTGGCTATATGACGCTGTCAGCGACACTTGCGAGTAAAGAAGTCGCCGACACGGTATGTGGCGGTGAAGCCGGGTGCTTTATGCACGGGCCAACCTTCATGGGCAACCCTTTAGCTTGTGCTGTAGGTGCGGCAAGTTTGTCCATCATAGAGCAAGGTCATTGGCAAAATCAGACTCATCAGATTGAACAACTCTTTTCTGAGTTACTACCGCCTCTACTCGAGCACGATCTTGTCAAAGATGTTCGCTGGTTGGGCTCTATAGGCGTCGTTGAAACCCACACACCTGTCGATATGGAAACCATACAAGCTCACTTTGTTGAACAAGGCGTTTGGATACGTCCGTTCGGTAAGTTGATTTATATGATGCCTCCTTTCATTAGCAAGGCTGAGCACATCGAACAACTTGTTTCATCTATTGATAAAGCCCTCCAACAATCTGCTTGCTTCAAACCAAGTTGATTTAACAAACATCATTTAGAAAACCTATAAGCCGCCCATAAAATACTAATGGCGGCTTATCCTTCACGTGAAAAACCAGCCAACAAACACACCCCAAGCCATTGTTTTATCTTTGATTTGAACTCGAAAAACCCCACAAATAAATTTAATCCTCTCCATAAAAACAATTAGCAAAAGAGTGTTACCTATCGGGTAAAAAGCCGTCATAAAATACGCGCCATTTTGGTACTGAATATAATGAATGACCTTCCTTATTCGAGTTCATCTCAGAATCAAATTAGCCAATATTTTTAACTCCTATTAGATAAAAATATTCGCAGAAAAAGAATCCAATTCTAGCGAAGGCTTATATCAACTTCGTAGAAACCTAACGCTTCTTGTTTTGTCGGTCGTGCAAGACATCAAGACAATCCGCAATAGCTACGTAATTCACGTCAGTAAATAATTTAAAGTAAGCATGAAATTAACCCAACTAAATGCACTTATCATTGATGACTCAACGATAGTGTTATCAACTATTCGTAACATGCTGGTTCATATTGGTTTTTCAGAACGTTTGATTGCCATTGCGAAATCACCTCGTGTTGCAATGACCATCACGAATGACACAACTTTTGATGTCATCATTTGTGATTACAACTTTGGTAACACGATCAACGGCAAACAGCTATTTGAAGAATTGAAGCAAGCCAACAGATTAAAAGATGACGGAATATTTATTCTTGTTACAGGTGAAAATTCAGCTCTATCGATACGCCCTATCCTTGAACTACGACCTGACAACTATTTGTTAAAACCGTTTAACCGCGAAACTCTAAAACAGCGCATCACCAGTTCCTTAAGGAAGAAGCTGATTTTACAAGACATTTATAAGGCTGAGAGAGAAAATAACTATGAAGCGGGCCTAGAGCATTGCGAAGGGCTTGCCGCGTTTCATCCCGAATACTTCGCAACAATCCAGCAATTTCGAGGGAGCTTTCTATCAAAACTAGAGCTCTACGAGGAAGCCAAGAATGTCTATCAGAAAGCGATAGATGAAGGCAGTTTTGATTGGGCTCAAGCAGGATTAGCAAACAGCCTTGCGAATTTGGGGCAGCTTAGCGAAGCACAGTCGATGATTGAAAGTTTGATCAATTCTGCGCCAACCTGCACTTTGTATCGAGACCAAGCAGCTCAAGTAAACCTGATCAGCAATAAGGTTCCGGCAGCCATTGCTCACTTCAAGTTAGCGAGTAAACTAACACCAGGTAACTCTGAGAGAGAGCTTGCAATCGCAAATCTATGCTTATCGGTTAATGATACTAAAACAGCACTATTCCACTACCAAAACCATGTGCAAATCAATAAGGACACCTTTCGAGACAACCTATATATGAAGCTAAGTCATATACGATTCTTGCTCTATTGCGCCTCAGATGGCATCGATAAGCAAGCGAATTTGGGTCACGTCAATTACTTAATTTCGAAGATCACTACCGAGGCAAGATCAGGGCTTCAAACTGACTTAGCACTTATCGCAGCTCACATCGCGATGGAAGCTAACCAATATCAAAAAGCAGTCACTATACTAACCGCATTGCACGATAAGAATGACTTTGATGCCTTCCCTGTGATTTATCACCATGCATGGTTATTGGATAGGATGAGCTGTGAAAACGAGTTTAAAATTGCGGAAAACCGTTGCAGCATGTTGATAGTGAAAACAGCGAGCGAGACAGTGGTTTCAAGTCAGATAACGATGTGCACTGAGATGAAACATCGCAACACCGCAAAAATGAACTGGCTCAAAGAGAAGAATATCGGCATCAAACTAGCAAAGTCAGACTACAAACAGGTGCTTGTTGCTTACTTAGATATTCATAAACGATGTCCGATGATCAAGAACGTATGTATGAATACGATAAAATTGCTCTCTGTTATTTGGCCTGATTCAATGGGTGCAAAACAAGTGCTAACCATCATCAAGCAATGTGACGAAGTGATCACACAGCTTTATACGATTGATGAGCTGACACAAAACAACTATCAAAACTATTACCGAAAGGCGCTTCTGGCATGTAAGCAAGCAGACTTGGCCTGGAAACAAGCAAACAATACTTCCGAGGCTGCCTTCTCATATATGTAGCTTCTATTTAAACAACGTCCGCATACAAAAAAGGCTTTGCCATTACAGCAAAGCCTTTTAAATATTCTAACAAGTCAGATTAATCTAAATTTGATTAACCAAAATTGGCATTAGCCGATGTGCGTTACGCCGCCCATGTATGGTTGAAGTACTGTTGGGATAGCAATACGGCCATCTGCTTCTTGGTTGTTCTCAAGAATAGCAACCATAGTACGACCAACAGCAAGACCAGAACCGTTAAGTGTGTGTACAAGTTCAGGTTTCTTCTCGCCTTTACGACGGAAACGAGCTTGCATACGACGCGCTTGGAAATCCCACATGTTTGAACAAGAAGAAATTTCACGGTATGTCTCTTGTGCTGGAACCCAGACTTCTAAGTCGTAAGTTTTCGCAGAACCGAAGCCCATGTCACCCGTACATAGAATCACTTTACGGTAAGGAAGCTCTAGAAGTTGAAGTACTTTCTCAGCGTGACCTGTTAGCTCTTCAAGCGCTGCCATTGAGTCTTCTGGCTTAGTAATTTGTACTAATTCAACTTTGTCGAATTGGTGCATACGGATAAGACCACGAGTGTCACGACCGTAAGAACCCGCTTCAGAACGGAAACATGGAGTGTGAGCTGTCATCTTAAGTGGCAGTTCAGCTTCATCAGTAATCGTGTCACGAACCATGTTCGTTACCGGTACTTCCGCAGTAGGGATAAGCGATAACGTCTTAAGCGGTACATCACTTACTTGCTCAGTTAGCGGGCTTGTGTGGAACAAGTCTTCGCCGAACTTAGGAAGTTGACCAGTACCGTATAGGCTATCGTGGTTCACTAGGTACGGTACGTACATTTCTGTGTAGCCGTGCTCATCAGTGTGAAGGTCCAGCATGAACTGAGCAATAGCACGGTGTAGACGTGCGAATTTGCCTTTCATCACGATAAAACGAGAACCAGAGATTTTAACTGCGCTAGCAAAATCAAGACCGCCAGACATTTCGCCAAGATCCACGTGATCTTTCACTACGAAGTCGTAAGTCTTAGGTTGACCCCAACGAGAAACTTCTACGTTGTCGTCTTCATCTTTACCATCTGGCACTTCTGCGTCAGGTAGGTTAGGAATTGACATTGTGATCGTTTCTAGCTCAGATTGAAGCTCAGCCAATGTTACTTTAGCTTGGTCTAGTTCTGCGCCTAAGTTGCCTACTTCTGCAAGGATACGCTCAGCTTCTTCATGGTCGCCTTTTGCTTTCGCTTGACCAATGGACTTCGATCGAGAGTTACGTAACGCTTGTAGCTCTTCAGTTTTCATCTGAAGGGACTTACGTTTTTCTTCAAGTTCACGAATTGTCTCTACATCAAGGGTGAAGCCTCGACGTGCTAATTTTGCCGCTGTTTCATCCAGCTCAGCTCGAAGTAATTTAGAATCCAGCATTGCTAATCCTATGCTTTAGTTATTTGAATATTCAGTAGATTGCTACTGAATCACTGCTAAACCCCTAAAACTGGTGCTATTTCGACCAATTTGTAACGATTTAATTGAATTTTTATGACTAGGTAACGATATCCAAAAAAGACTACTTTTCATAGCGTTTTTGTGGGCTTTTTGCGTCCAAATCCGCCAGATAATCTAGCTTCTCGCCAATTTTGGTCTCTAAGCCTCGTTTTGTTGGGAAATAGTATTGTGTTTCGCCCATTTCAGGCGGCAAATACTTTTCTCCAGCGGCGTAGGCACCTGGTTCATCATGAGCATAACGGTATTCTTGCCCGTAGCCCATGTCCTTCATCAAAGTTGTGGGTGCATTACGTAAATGATGAGGGACTTCATATTCAGGAAGGTTGTGAGCATCCGTTAAGGCTTGCTTCCAAGCCGTGTAAACAGCGTTACTCTTTGGCGCACACGCTAGATAGACAACCGCCTGCGCAATCGCACGCTCCCCTTCTGCTGGGCCAATACGCGTGAAGCAATCCCAAGCCGACATTGCGACCTGCATTGCTCTTGGATCAGCATTACCAATATCTTCAGAAGCAATCGCCAGCAAGCGTCTTACTATATACAAAGGGTCACAACCCGCTGCAATCATTCGCGCCGACCAATACAACGCAGCATCGGGATTAGAGCCTCGAATCGACTTATGAACGGCGGAGATTAGGTCGTACCAAATATCACCCTTGTTATCGAAACGAGCAACCTTCTCACCAGCCACCTCAGCTAACAACTGCAATGTTATCGCTTTCTCGCCTTTGTCGTTGTCTTCCGCCATGTCATACAGCAGCTCTAGATAGTTGAGCGACATACGTGCATCACCGTTGACCAGCTCCGCAAGACGATCTAATACGTTATCAGCAAAATCAGCCGACACATCACCCAAGCCACGCTGTTTATCTTCAATGGCTTGGCGAATGACGAGGGAGATATCCTCAGTATTAAGCGAAGTCAGTTTGTAGACACGCGCACGTGATAACAAAGCGTTGTTTAACTCAAAAGAAGGGTTTTCTGTGGTCGCGCCGATAAACGTAACCGTGCCATCTTCGATATGAGGTAAGAACGCATCTTGCTGACTTTTATTAAAGCGATGGACTTCGTCCACAAATAGAATCGTTCTACGCCCTGCTTGCTTGTTCTCACGCGCTTTTTCAATGGCGATACGAATGTCTTTTACACCCGAAGTCACTGCTGACACGCGCTCGACTTCTGCATTGGCGTAATTAGCTGCCACTTCTGCCAGCGTGGTTTTACCGGTGCCCGGAGGCCCCCATAAAATCATGGAGTGGATATGGCCCGCCTCCAACGCTCTGCGAAGGGGTTTACCTGGACCTAATATATGCTGCTGGCCGATATACTGTTCAACAGTTTCAGGTCTCATACGAGCAGCAAGGGGACGAAAATCTTCGTCCCTTGCAAAATCTAAGCTGTAATTACTCAATTGCAATCTCTTGATTCGTTGATGGCATCAATGCCTATCGACTTACTACCAAACGATCTGCCAGTTTGGATCAGTTTCTTTGGTCGTCGACCTCGACACCTTCTGGCGCCACAAAAGTAAAGCGGTCAGCAGCAGGTTTACCTAAGTCAACATTGTTAAAGGTAAACTCACCTTTTTGGCCGTCTTGTTCAATCACATTAAAGCCCTGAACAATGCCTTTCTCGGTGATGTTAATCTGGAAATCGCCCTGATTAGAGTCCACAGCCGTTGGCGTTAGCGTAAATTGGTTACCCGTTTGCGCGACGTTGTAGTTGTCCCAATCGCTTTCTTGGTTACGAGTCAGCAATACAAATGGCGTTTGCGATGTGGCTTGTTCTTGCCAGTAAATGCTCACTTGTTCAATGAACGGACTGTAGTACCACAAGCTTTGACCATCAGAGACCAATAGGTTTTCATCAGGGAAAGTCGTTTCCCAACGGAACAAGCTAGGGCGTGCAATCTCTACTGTGCCCTCGCCTTCCATCACAACATCACCGTCAGGGCTGGTGACAACTTGTTTAAAGTCAGCGCTAAAACCTGCATTCAGCGACAAGCGGCTACTCAACTCTTCTTTCGGAGAAGCAAATACTGAGAAGCTCATAAATAAAAGTGCGAATACTTTTTTCATCAATAATCCTGTTAGAACATAAGTCGGTCATGTTTTGGTTTTGACCGACTGAATAGTTATGAGTTCCTATTGGAACTAATCTTTTGGTGGCGCTGGCGCCAAGACTTCTCGGTTACCGTTATGTCCTGGCGCACTGACAATACCTTGAGCTTCTAATTGCTCAACAATTCGTGCGGCACGGTTGTAGCCGATCTTAAATCGACGTTGCACACCAGAAACTGAACCACGACGTGAATGGACAACGTGTTCGACAACTTGATCAAACAGAGGATCGACTTCTTCATCGCCTTCCATTTTCTCACCTGGTAACAGTGTTTCTGGGGTTTGGTCGCCGTTCGTAATCTCTTCAATATAGTTTGGCTTACCACGTGCTTTCCAGTTATTCACGACCGCGTGTACATCATCATCAGATGCAAACGCACCGTGTACACGAGTTGTGTGGCTTGAACCCGGTGGTAAGTACAACATATCACCCATACCCAATAATGATTCTGCACCACCTTGGTCAAGAATCGTTCGAGAGTCCGTTTTGGTTGATACAGTAAAGGCTACACGTGTCGGGATATTGGCTTTAATAAGACCCGTAATAACATCCACTGACGGGCGCTGAGTCGCTAGGATCAAGTGAACACCCGCCGCACGTGCTTTTTGTGCCAAACGAGCAATCAATTCTTCAACTTTCTTACCTACTACCATGATTAAATCGGCGAATTCATCGACGACAACTACGATGTAAGGCAGTTTTTCCAATAATGGTGCTTCAGGGTCCATGCTGTCGCCCGGTTTCCACAGAGGATCATGAATTGGGTGACCCGCTTCCGCAGCCATCTTCAATTTGTCGTTGTAGCCTTTAATGTTACGAACACCAAGTGCCGACATCAGTTTATAACGACGTTCCATTTCGCCAACACACCAACGAAGGGCGTTAGACGCATCTTTCATGTCAGTAACGACTTCAGACAATAGATGTGGAATACCTTCATAGATAGACAATTCCAACATTTTCGGGTCAATCATGATGAAACGAACGTCTTCTGGCGATGCCTTGTAAAGCATACTCAAGATCATCACGTTCACACCCACCGACTTACCAGAACCGGTGGTACCTGCAACCAGTACGTGTGGCATCTTCGATAAATCAGCAATAACCGCTTCACCTGCAATATCTTGTCCTAGAACAACGGTCGTTGGTGACGTCGCTTCTTGGAACTGAGGGCTACCTACCACATCGGAGAAGAATACGGTTTGACGGCTCATGTTCGGCAATTCCAAACCAACATAAGGTTTACCCGGTATTACCTCTACGACCCGCACTGCCAATGCAGAAAGTGAACGCGCTAAGTCCATAGAAAGACCAGAAATACGGCTCACTTTCACGCCAGGAGCCAGATCGAGTTCGAATCGAGTGATGACAGGGCCAGGGAAGATATCAACCACATCAGCTTTGATTTTGTAATCGGCTAATTTAGATTCAACAAGACGAGCAATCGCCTCTAGTGCATCGCGGTCAATAAAGGTTTCACGTTTTTCAGGGTGGAACAACAGCTCAAGTGTTGGCAATGGCTCGGCAGGTTTGGGCAAATTCACATCTTGCTGTACCAAGAACGGGTTTTGTGTCGCCGCCATATTCGCTTGCGCTTCAGATACCAGATTTTGGAATGCTGCTACATCTTGGTCTTGGTCTTGGTCTTGGTGCACAGACTCATCTTCCGTGACTTCTTCCCATGGAAGATCAACAGCAAGCTCTTCAGTTTGTTCGTTAGCTTGTTCAAACTCCGCATTACCTTGCTGGGCAGCGAAAGGCTCTTGTTGCTCAGTATTAACATCTTCAATCGATACCGGTTGGAACACTGAAGTTTGTTCATCTTGCTCTTCCGCCATATCAAACGGAGATGCTTGCACTGAAGAATCGTCTTCGATTGTTTCTTCTGTTTCATCCACTGGCGAAGCATATAAAGATTCAGGCTGAACGTCTTCTGCACCGAGTTCACCCTCGACTTCAGAGGAACTATCCGTTGCTGTTTCAGCACTATCAAAATCACTATGAGTTGGACTAACTTCCGCTTGTTCGTTTTGCATGTATTGTTGGTACGCAACCTGAGATTCATGTGCGTCAACTTGCTCTTGAGCCGCTAGATCATCTTCATACATAGCGGCGTGCTCAAGCTGCTCTATCGTTGCATTCAACTGCTTCGAACGCTCAATACCTTCTTCTAATGGTTCTTCTGGCGCTTGGTAAACAGGCGCAGCAGGGATCGGCTCAGGTTCAACTTCAGGTTGACGTTGAATATCAGACACTTCTTGAGCTGAAGCGTCTTGCTTCGCTGGCGCCTCGACAGGCATATGAATATTGTAATGGCGCTTCGGCGACGCGGCACTGTCTAGCGCATTTGTAGCCTCGCCTGAAGACTCATTGGTCGCTGAGAAGCTCATCGCAGGATCTAGTAGATCATGCTCTTTTGATTCTTTGTTATCTTCTAAAGCAGGAACATCACGGTAACTCGGCTCTTGATGACGTTCTTCGATTAAATCGCGGTCTGCCGATTCTGTTAACTGAGGTTCAAGCAGCTCTTGATCTTGGCCGCGCGCCTTATTAACGGCTGACGTAAAGAATTTGATTGCACACTCGCCTAACCATTCAACAATACTTAACCAAGAAATGCCCGTTAATAGGGTAAAGCCAGCTCCCCATAAGAAAAGAAGAACCAACGTACTGCCCAGAACGTTCAGCGTTGGAAGTGCAAGACTTGTTAATACATCACCGACTACACCACCAGATGAAAAGTACCAAATATCATCGAAGTTGATATCCGCTAAACCACAGCTAGTAAGAACAAGGACAGTCAGTCCAAGTAAACGAGTACCCCACAGCATGAAATCGATCTGCTCATCTTCATTACGTTTACGGAATAATACCCACGCAGCAACCGTCACCAAGATAGGTAAAGGATAAGCTAAAGAACCAAACACAAAGAAAAGCGTATCCGCCAACCATGCACCTACGTAGCCTCCTGCATTTTGAATATCACCACTCCAAGCCGTTTGCGACCATGATGGGTCAGCAGGGCTAAAAGTTAATAACGCAACGGCAAGTAGAATAGAGAAGAGAACACCTAGAATTAGGCTGCACTCTTTTAGACGTTGAGAACCACTTAAACGAGGAGACTGAGGCTCTTCACTCGTTTTAATGATTGTTTCTACTTTATTACTGCTCTGCTTGAACATAAACCAACTTAATAATTAAACGGGATAAAAACATCTCGAGCGGCAATAGCCGCTCGTTTCAATGAAACTACTGTTGATTTAACCATATCAAACAGAAAAACCCAATTCCAGAAAGCAAGAAAGCGGAACAAATGTCCGCTTTCTTTCATTTCACCAATTGTGATTAACGAGTTTTAATCACAAGTTGATTGGTTTGTTTCACTTCTTCCATTACAACGTAAGTTCGAGTGTCGTTTACGCCTGGTAGACGAAGTAACGTATCACCCAGTAGCTTACGGTAAGCACCCATATCAGATACACGTGTTTTTAGAAGATAGTCAAAATCACCCGACACTAAATGACACTCTTGGATGTCATCCAGTTTCTGCACAGCGGTGTTGAATTGTTCGAACACATCTGGCGCACCACGGTTCAACGTAATTTCAACAAACACTAAAAGTGAAGCATCAAGGTACTGTGGGTTCAGCAATGCTGTGTACCCAGTAATGTAACCTTGACGCTCTAAACGACGAACACGCTCAAGACATGGAGTTGGAGAAAGTCCTACTCGTTTTGAGAGTTCAACGTTTGAGATACGACCGTCTTTTTGCAACTCATTAAGAATGTTGCGGTCAATACGATCTAGTTCCTTGGACGGCTTCTTATAATTGTCTGCCATTTTTTATTCCACCTTATTACTTCCTTGCAAAAAAATATACTACAACTTTTTAATATTCAGTATCAAATTTTACTTAAACATATCTATACTAGATATTAATTCGACAGAATTACCCTACACATAGATAAAACAACCAAAATAAAATGAGGAGTCAGGATGATCATTGGCGTACCTAAGGAAATCAAGAACCACGAATACCGCGTTGGTATGACCCCAGCTAGCGTGAGAGAACTAATCTCACACGGCCACCAAGTTTTTGTAGAAACCAATGCCGGTAATGGTATCGGTTTTTCAGACGATGATTACATCGCTGTAGGCGCATCCATTCTTCCTACTGCTGCTGACGTTTTCGCGAAAGCAGAAATGATTGTAAAGGTTAAAGAACCTCAAGCTGTCGAGCGAGCTATGCTTCGCGAAGGGCAAATATTATTTACCTATTTACACCTTGCACCAGATTTTCCACAAACGGAAGAGCTAATCAAGAGCAAAGCTGTCTGCGTAGCCTATGAGACTGTAACAGATAATATGGGTCGCTTGCCACTATTAGCACCAATGTCTGAAGTCGCTGGTCGCATGTCTATTCAAGCAGGTGCACAAACACTAGAGAAATCTAACGGTGGTTGTGGTCTTCTTCTTGGCGGCGTTCCAGGTGTTGAGCCAGCAAAAGTTGTTGTTGTTGGCGGCGGTGTTGTTGGTGCTAACGCAGCACGTATGGCTGTTGGCCTTCGCGCTGATGTAACCATTCTTGATCGCAACGTAGATACTCTTCGTCGTCTTGATGAAGAATTCCAAGGTCGCGCAAAAGTGGTTTATTCTACTGAAGACGCTATTGAGAAGCATGTTCTAGAAGCTGACCTAGTGATTGGTGCAGTGCTAATCCCAGGCGCAGCCGCTCCTAAACTTGTTACAAAAGATCACATCGCTAAGATGAAGCCAGGTTCAGCGGTTGTTGATGTTGCAATCGACCAAGGTGGTTGTTTTGAAACTTCACATGCAACGACTCACGCTGATCCAACTTACATCGTTGATGACGTAGTTCACTACTGTGTTGCTAACATGCCAGGTGCCGTTGCTCGTACTTCTACTTACGCACTAAACAATGCAACACTTCCTTACATTGTTAAGCTAGCGAACAAAGGCTACCGCGAAGCACTTCTATCTGATGAAGGTTTCCTAGAAGGCCTAAACGTAATCCACGGTAAAGTGACTTGTAAAGAAGTTGCAGAGAGCTTTGACCTAGAATACGTAGCGCCTGCAGAAGCAATCGCGATGTTTAATTAATGATGTAATGGCTAACTGAACGCAATAACCTTCTCGTTGAAGCGTTCAGTTAACTCATACACATTAAACAAAAAGCCAGTACGACATAATGTCGCGCTGGCTTTTTTGTATTTATCACTTTTTTGTACTTATAGCTTTATTTTGCATTCATGATTTTAGATCGTAAAAACACGTACCAGTGCTGTTTACCGCTAGCGCTCGATCTTAACCCCATGAATCAATAGGTTTCTTGGCGTTACACTACGTTCGCAGAACTCTTCAATCGAAGCTTGATAACCTTGTTCTTGCAGATAAATGGCACGATCTAAGGCCAACCATATCTCTAAAGGTCTTCTAAAAACTTGTTGAACTAAACTCAGCTTTTCCATTTCCCAGAAAAGCGCTTCGCCTTGAATTAAATAAGAGTCAAAATCAATATCTGAACCCAGCGATATATCTTTCACTTCAGATGCCCAGCAACAAAATGATTCAAAGCCTTCGGATAGCTCCGATTTCTTGATGCTTGGTACAGGAATGTACTCGTCGACACCAAGCTCACCCTTAAGTAGTTGGCTAAAGCCTAATCGGTAACTCATTTCTGACTGACGGTGTCTTTTTACTCTTTCACCACCAGTGACGGTTTCTTGAAGCGGGATTCTTAAGTCGCTCTTGCTCAACGTTAATGCTGAGCTTTTCGCAACGGATGACATCGCTTGGTAGCTTTCATCGCGAATAAGATGGTAGCAACATGGAGAAATGGTGACTGCAGGAAGCCCATGTGAAACAGATTTCTTCACTAATTCAACATGAAGATCACCACAAGCGTGAAGAGCAACAGCATGTTGATTTGAGTTAAACACCCGATCTGCATCTTTTGAAAACGCGTCACCTTGAACAAAGTCCATCTCTAGTTTCTGGTCATCTGCAATCTTTTGCCCGCTTTCACACAACGATTGTTGCCACTCAAAGCTAGTGACCTTTTGAGCTGATTGCTGAGATAAGATTCGACCGAGAAAGCCTTTGCCAGAACACCATTCAAGCCACTCTTTACCATGATGCTCTTTTAATGAAGCCTCTCCCATCGCGACAATTTGTTGCAGCTTTCTGCCGGGGATACCATCGGCAGTACCGCGCGGAAGATCAAGCCCAACTAAAGCCGAATTATCAAACTGGATGTGTTGATTGGCATTCCCTAACTCTGGGAGAAAACGCATAAGTTCCGAAATCAGAACTTGAGGCTGTTCTTTTAGCGTTTGAATGCGTTCAATACTCAAACCATCTAACCAATCGACAAGTGGAAGGTTCACGTCTGTCCATGGCTGATCGTGAGTTTGGCATAGGTGAAAAGGCTCTGAACGCCAGTAAATCTGGTGCTCTAGCAAAAATGAATCGAGTATTTTAAATCGTGAATACATGCTTCCCCCTATGGTGCGAGGATTGTAGGGGTAAGAGGCCAAAATGGAAAGGAAGGTTACAAATTGAGGTTGTATAAAGACTACCTACCAGCAAGCAAACCACAAATGTTAAATGAAAACGGCCTGTAAACAGGCCGAATTGGGTATCTAGGCAAGACTATGACCCTTAGCGAACGGGTAAGTCGATGTCTTTAAACATCTCTTCGATCTCTTCATTCGATTTCAAAGAAATAGCTTGCTCAACTACTGGGCGAGTTAAGTGCGGTGCAAAACGCTCCATGAAATCGAACATGTAAGAACGTAAGAAAGTACCCTTTCTAAAGCCAATACTTGTGGTACTCGCACCAAACAAGTGGCTCGCGTCAATAGCAACCAAGTCTGTATCTTGCTCGTGGTCAATCGCCATGCTTGCAATTACACCCACCCCGATTCCCATCCGAACATAAGTTTTAATCACATCAGCATCCGTCGCGGTAAACACAACACGCGGTGTTAAGCCTACTTTGTTAAATGCTGTATCCAGCTCGGAACGGCCAGTAAAACCAAATACATAAGTCACGAGAGAATAAGCGGCAAGATCTTCAATCGAGATATTTCGTTTCTGTGCAAGAGGGTGATCTTTCGTTACCACGATCGAACGGTTCCAATGATAACAAGGCAGCATAATTGCATCTTGATAAAGGTGTAGCGCTTCCGTTGCAATCGCAAAGTTCGCTGTACCCTTAGCTACCGCTTCTGACATCTGGCTTGGCGTGCCTTGATGCATGTGAAGCGACACTTTTGGATAACGCGCCGTGAAACCTTTAATCACATCAGGGAGTGCATAACGAGCTTGAGTATGAGTGGTTGAAATATTCAATGTGCCCATCTCAGGATGAGTGTGCTCACCCGCAACCGCTTTAATACTCTCAACACGAGCCAAAATCTCTTGAGAGATACGAATAATATCCTCACCGGCTTGTGTAACCTGAGTTAAATGCTTACCGCTACGCTCAAATATTTGAATGCCTAGCTCATCTTCAAGTAATCTAACCTGTTTACTTATGCCGGGCTGAGATGTGTACAAACTCTCTGCTGTCGCTGAAACATTTAGGTTATGGTTTAGAACCTCAACAATGTACTTCAGTTGCTGTAACTTCATATCTAACCTCGTAATCCTTTACTCATTTCTGCGCTAACTTATTTGCAAATAGAGCGTTATAGTCTCGTGTAATATAATTAATAGTTATAACGCTTCGAGAACTAAAATGACAGAAATATCGAGCTTTTAAAGCGTAACAAATAAAAATATCACTGACGCTTTGTAAGCCACTCCTCATTCTCACACATTAGTTAGTAAATTTTGATTGCCGATTGCGCTCAACAAGAGATAATCAAAAATTGTAATTTACAAGTGCCTATACACAATGGAATCGTGTATCCTCTCTAGTTAGCTATAGAAAACAATAAGCAGACACAAATATATGAATATTGGTTTAATAATCGCCTTGGTAGCCGTGCTTTTGGTGTTGGTTTTAGGCTACAACATCATGCTTCAATACAAAGTTAAGGTAGAAACAACGAAGAAACAGGAAGCTTCTCGTTATCTAACCATTATAGATGGAACAGAAGAGTTAATTGGCAATGCTCACCACATGCCGTTTAGCCAAGATCTTCTTATATGCTTAAACAATCGAATTCTTGATGCATTAGTTAATATGTATGAACTCGATCCTAAAAATAAGCAGCTTGCCCAACGCATCGAAAGCGTAAAGCAACAAATCACTCAGCTTAAAGAGAACCACCAAGGGGGCGAAAGCACCGCTTTTCGCATGCCTAGTAGTGACAAACAAGCAATCATGATGCTTAAGCTAGTTAAACGCTTGCGTGACACGGTTCGTAACGAGCACAATAAAGGACGTTTTAATACTCAAGCTTTTGTGGTTGAAAACGCTCGCTTAGAAACAATCCAAATTCGCATCAACATCGAGAATGTTATCAAACGTGCAAATGACTCGATATCTCGTGGACAGCCTGGCACAGCGATTCAACTGTTGCGCAAAGGCATCGATGCATTAGCCACTAAAAACGACGCATACTCCAATCAAGCGAAAGACAAGCTACAACAGATGCTTGACGATCTTGATCAGAAGCGCCTAAATAAAAACGCAGAAGATTTACAGCAGATGGAATCGAAAGAGCGTGAAGATGACATGGATGCTCTATTCGGTCAGAAGAAAAAATGGTAACGCTCTAACTCAACACTTAAAGGCCGCTCTATTTAAATTAGCGGCCTTTTTTGTACCTGTGGAATTTCCTTTCTCCGTATAGGGGGATCTCTTAAGCTATGATAAAATCCCGCATTATCAACAAACTTGCCCTTACCATGTATCAAGAATTATTAGCCCCTATACACTCTTTTCTTAAAGCTGAAACGCCAGATTCATGGATAGATGAAGCCAAGAAGCCTGAAAACCTTCATATCATTCTACGCGATCACATGCTTTGTGAACTTAAAGCAGCTCAAAGTGCTTTGTTCCTTATCCGTAAATATGCGGTAGATAAAGAAAGCGCGAAGCAACTGAATGAGTGGATTTTGCCCTACGAGCAATTTGCTTACCGTCGTATTGGAGACTTAGAGTCTCTACGTGGTAAAAGCAATGTATCAAAGCAAATTACAGCGAAAGAAGGCTGTAATTACGGTGCTGACTTGATCGATAAGATGGTATTGCTGATCAAAGAAGAGCTGCATCACTTCTACCAAGTGATGGAATTAATGGTAAAAAAAGGCGTGACTTATCAACCGATCGAGGCGGGTCGCTACGCTAAGGGGTTAATCAAGCAAGTTAAAACTTACGAGCCTGATGCTCTGGTTGATAAGCTTATTATCGGTGCATTTATTGAAGCTCGCTCTTGTGAACGCTTTGCTAAGCTGGCTCCTTTCTTAGAAGAAGACATGGAAAAGTTTTACGTATCTCTACTTCGTTCAGAAGCTCGTCACTATCAAGACTATCTTGAACTCGCGGAAAAAATCGCAGGGAAAGATATCTCTGAGCGTATTGCTCATTTTGCGCAAGTTGAAGCAGAGCTTATCACTTCAGAAGACAGCGACTTTAAGTTTCATAGTGGCGCTCCGGTTTAAGCCGTTTAGAACAAGTCTACTCCAGACCAATTCTGTATTTAGTACACCTATAAGAAGGCCAGCAAATTGCTGGCCTTCTTTATTGGAATTACGACTTAATGATAAGCTTAAGCTAGCGTGCCGTTGATTTCAGCAAGTACTGATGCAGGGTCTGCTGCTTGAGTAATTGGACGACCGATAACAAGATAGTCAGAACCTGACTCAATCGCCTTAGAAGGCGTCATGATACGCTTCTGGTCACCAACATCAGCGCCTACAGGACGAATACCTGGAGTTACTAGTTTGAACTCCTGACCAAGTGCACCTTTGAGCAAAGAAGCCTCTTGTGCAGAACATACAACACCGTCTAGGCCTGAGTTTTTAGTCAAAGACGCTAAGCGCATCACTTGTTGCTGTGGCTCTAGATCCAGACCGATACCCGCTAAGTCAGATTGCTCCATACTGGTTAGTACCGTCACACCGATTAACAATGGACGATCTTTACCATATGGTTCCAAAATTTCACGAGAAGCCGTCATCATACGCTCGCCACCACTCGCGTGCACGTTCACCATCCACACGCCCATCTCAGCGGCAGCACGTACCGCCTTTGAACATGTGTTCGGGATATCGTGGAACTTAAGGTCCAAAAACACAGAGAAACCACGTTTATGTAATTCACGAACAAATTCAGGGCCAAACAGAGTAAACATCTCTTTGCCAACTTTTAGGCGGCAAGATGCTGGGTCAATACGATCGACAAAGGCTAACACATCCGCTTGGTTATCATAATCCAATGCTACAATGATTTTTTGGTCGTTCATTTCATCTCCTAACGCAGTTAACTTTCTACAAAATATTTATACCAATCAGGCCATAAATAACAGTCATAAAAATGCAGCCCGAAAGCTGCAATTAATAATTTGGTCTTAAAATGACCACAAATCTATTCACCATCAAGCCCACGAATAGGCTTGATCGTTCCCCACCCCTTACATGAAGGGCAGTGCCAATACATTGAGTGAGTTGAGAAACCACACTGACGGCATCGGTAATGAGGCTTAACCTTGAGTTGTTCACCAACCATAGATTGAAGCGTTGTTAAGCTGTCTTTGGCTCTACCTTCTTCCGCTTCCTCTAGGTGATAATCAATTAATCGATAAAAACCTTTCATGGTTGGGTTTTTAACAAGCTGCTTTGTCAGTAGCTCTTGAGCAGAGCCAACATCTTCATGGTCGGCAACGAGTTGAGCCAGCATCAACTCAGCGGAAACACCGGCTTTCTTCTGAATACACGCTTTAAGGAACTCGACCAACTGCGCTTCTTGTCCAAGTTTGTGGTAACACTCAGCAAGCGTTGGCAGGACTTCACTAATGAAGTCGATATCTTGCTCGAGAACTGACTCTAAATAAGTAATTGTCTTGTGATAATCTTCATTGGCTAAATAGAATTTTCCTAAAGCAATACTGGCTCGAACACATTTAGGGTCTTCTGAAAGGGCCTTCTTGAAGTGCTGAAGCGCTTTAGGGCGGTTGCCGTCGGCTTGTTCTTGCATCGCAAGCTCACACCAGAAGTGTGCAACCATCGCACGCGTCTTCATTTTCTTCTTGCTCAGTTTAACTAAGATATTCCCGTAATGAATCGCTTTATTCCACTCACGCGTTTGCTGATAAATGGCAACCAACTGCTGTAAAGCGCCTTCTTTATGATCAGGCTCTTCTACAAGCTGTTCAAAAATTTTCTCTGCGCGATCAAGAAAGCCTGAGACCGTATAGTCTTTAGCTAATTGTTGCAATGCGAGGTTTTTTTGATCAAGGGTAAGCCCAGATCGAGAGATAAGATTTTGGTGAATACGAATAGCGCGGTCGACTTCGCCTCTTGAGCGGAACAAGTTGCCCAAAGCCAAATGAGTATCGATGGTTTCATTGTCTACTTGAAGTAATTCAATGAAGTGATCAACCGCTTTGTCAGATTGGTCTGACAGTAATAGGTTCAAACCCGTCACGTATTGGCGGGAGATCTGGTGTGATTGCTTTTGTTTTTCTTGCTGAGCATTACGATTACCCATATACCAACCATAAGCGGCTGCGATGGGCAAAAGTAAGAACAGTAACTCTAACATCAAATATGGCCTTTAAGCTTTAGTTTCAGCAGCGACCTGCTTTGATTGCTTATTGAGTTGCTTCTTCAAGCGATGAATTTTTAGTTGAGATCGCATGTGCATATTTCCAAAGACTAACCAAGCAAGAGCAAAACCTGAAACGAATACAACACCTAGCAAGCTTGAGAGGTGGAAGTCACCTTGCGCTAGCAAATAATTGAAATTCACAATTGTTTGGTTTTGAGAGCCTAAAGCCAGTGCCATTAGGAAAAGTGCGATAACAGCGACTATTTTTATAATTTTCATAGTTCATCACTCATTGATTAGTTAGCTGTACGATTATGCAGGAAAATTACTAATCAGACCACCATATTATGGTCATAAAAAAGCGGCATACATTATAGTATACCGCTTTTCTTAATTCCGATAATTAGTCTACAACCCTGAGTTTACTCGCTCGCGTAGCTCTTTACCTGGTTTGAAGTGAGGAACGTATTTACCTTCCAACTCAACCTTGTCACCAGTTTTAGGATTACGTCCAACACGAGGTTCACGGTAATGCAGAGAAAAGCTGCCAAAGCCGCGAATTTCGATTCGATCACCACTTTCTAGTGTTGAAGCCATGTGCTCTAAAATGTCTTTTACAGCGTCTTCAATTTCTTTTGCAGAAAGATGCGTTTGCTCAGCGCACAGTCTTTCAATCAATTCAGACTTAGTCATAGTTACCCTCGTTGGTTTTCTTTTTAGAAATTATAGACCTATAGGAAAAATAAGCAAAAAAAAAGGAGCCTTACGGCTCCTTTCTTGGCTAGATAGCTATAATTCTCTTAATGAGAAGCTATTATTCGCCTTTAGCAGCTTTGAATGCGTCTGCCATTGCGTTACCGAACGCGCCTTCATCAGACTTGTTCAGTGAAGCCATTGCTTCTTGCTCATCAGCTTCATCTTTAGCTTTGATAGATAGGTTGATTACGCGGTTCTTACGGTCTACACCAGTGAACTTCGCTTCAACGCTGTCGCCAACGCTTAGGATTAGAGATGCATCTTCGATACGGTCACGAGAAACTTCAGAAGCACGTAGGTAGCCTTCAACGCCTTCGATTAGCTCGATAGTAGCGCCTTTAGCGTCAACTGCAGTTACAGTACCGTTTACAAGAACACCTTTCTTGTTGTCAGCAACGTATGCGTTGAACGGGTCGTTTTCCATTTGCTTAACGCCAAGAGAAATACGCTCACGCTCTGCATCTACTGCTAGAACAACAGCAGAGATTTCGTCGCCTTTCTTGTATTCACGTACAGCTTCTTCGCCGGCAGCGTTCCAAGAAATGTCAGATAGGTGTACAAGACCGTCGATACCGCCTTCTAGACCGATGAAGATACCAAAGTCAGTGATAGACTTGATCTTACCAGTAACTTTGTCGCCCTTAGCTTGCATTTCTGCAAATGACTGCCATGGGTTAGCTTTACACTGTTTCAGACCTAGAGAGATACGACGACGTTCTTCGTCGATATCAAGAACCATAACCTCAACTTCGTCGCCAACATTAACAACTTTAGAAGGGTGGATGTTCTTGTTAGTCCAATCCATTTCAGAAACGTGTACTAGACCTTCAACGCCTTCTTCGATTTCAACGAAGCAGCCGTAGTCAGTTAGGTTTGTAACACGACCAGAAAGCTTGTGACCTTCTGGGTAACGCTTAGCGATTGCTACCCATGGATCTTCGCCTAGTTGCTTAAGACCTAGTGAAACACGAGTGCGCTCACGATCGAACTTAAGAACTTTAACTAGGATTTCGTCACCAACGTTAACGATCTCTGATGGGTGCTTAACGCGCTTCCAAGCCATATCTGTGATATGTAGAAGACCGTCAACACCGCCAAGATCAACGAATGCACCGTAGTCAGTAAGGTTCTTAACGATACCTTTAACTTCAGTACCTTCTTGTAGAGTTTCAAGAAGTTCGTCACGCTCAACACTGTTTTCAGATTCGATAACAGCACGACGAGAAACAACAACGTTGTTACGCTTCTGGTCTAGCTTGATTACTTTGAACTCTAGCTCTTTGTTTTCTAGGTGAGCAGTGTCACGGATAGGACGCACGTCTACTAGAGAACCTGGAAGGAAAGCACGGATACCGTTAAGTTCAACAGTGAAACCGCCTTTAACTTTACCGTTGATGATACCAACAACAGTTTCAGCTTCTTCACAAGCTTTCTCAAGTACGATCCAAGCTTCGTGACGCTTAGCTTTCTCACGAGAAAGTTGAGTTTCACCGAAACCATCTTCAACAGCGTCTAGAGCTACGTCTACTTCAGCACCAACTTCAACTTCAAGTTCGCCAGCAGCGTTCTTGAATTGTTCAGCAGGGATAGCAGATTCAGACTTAAGACCAGCGTCTACAAGAACGTAACCGTTCTCGATAGCTACTACAGTACCTTTAACGATGCTGCCTTGTTGGAATTCAGTTTCAGATAGAAACTCTTCAAAGAGTTGAGCAAAAGATTCAGTCATTATTTAATCTTCAATAATTAAACGTCCATGGGTATCCTACCGCATGGGGTTGATAAATTCGCCGGTCATCATCCTTGCGACCAACGTTCGTACTAGCTCGGCGAAATTACCCAGCCAGTTTCGATTCAATATAGTGTAGTGCTTTTTCGACTACCTGCTCAATATTCATTGAGGTGGAATCAAGCACTAGAGCATCCTCTGCAGGGCGAAGTGGCGCCACTGGGCGATTACGATCTCGATCGTCTCGCTCTTGGATCTCGCTCAAAAGGTCGTCAAATTTAACATCTAACCCCTTCTGTTGCAACTGTTTAAGGCGACGACTCGCGCGCTCTTCAGCACTTGCATCTAAAAATATTTTCGCTTCAGCTTCAACAAATACAACGGTTCCCATGTCACGACCGTCTGCAACTAAACCAGGAGCTGCGCTAAAAGCACGTTGACGACGTAACAGTGCTTCACGAACGCGAGGTAAAGCAGCGACTTTTGAAGCCGCCATGCCCGTCTCTTCTTTACGAAGTTCACCAGACACATCTTCGCCTTCTAAGATAACCTTCACTAGCTCACCTTCAGCGATAAACTGAACATCTAAGTGAGTTGCAAGCGGTACTAAAGCATCTTCTGATTCAGTATCCACGCCATGGTGAATTGCCGCTAAAGCCAATACGCGATAGATCGCGCCTGAGTCTAGAAGATGAAAGCCTAGCTTATCTGCTAGTAACATACACAGGGTACCTTTACCTGCACCACTTGGTCCATCAACCGTAATCACTGGGCTTTGAGAAGGCATCTTTTACTCCACGTTTTGTCGTAAGTTTTATTCTGTACTAGCGATTCGCCACTACTTTATAGGCGGCATATTATAGAGAAAATTTGCAAGTCGAGCGAGGTAAATCTCAGATAATTCCGGGGTGATGCTACAGAAACCCATGCAACCAACTCAATATCCGTTAACTTAGATAAATAAGGCTGTCATCCGCTTCTCTTTAGGCATAAAAAAGCCTCGCGATAAGCAAGGCTCATGATTTTGCATTTTTGTAGAGCAAAGAAGTAGTCGCTAAAAGACGCTTAGCCAATAATAGCTCGAACCGCTTCTAGGTCTTCTGGCGTATCAACACCAGCTGCAGGTGCTTCTGCCGCAACGTCTACATGGATTTTTTCACCGTACCAAAGTACACGTAGCTGCTCTAGGCACTCAATACGCTCAAGGGTACTTGGTTCCCAATTGATATAGGTATTAATAAAACCCGCACGGTAAGCGTAAATGCCAATGTGACGAAGCAGTGGAGATTCAGCAGCTGTACCATTGTTCGCGTAAGCATCGCGATCCCAAGGAATAGTAGCTCGGCTAAAGTACAGGGCATACCCATCTTTGTCGGTCACAACTTTTACGGCGTTAGGATTAAACACTTCGTCAGCATGTGTAATTTCCACACCGAGTGTTGCCATCGGAGCTGTACTGTTCGCAAGGTTGTTCGCGACCTGATTAATGATCGCAGGTGGGATAAGTGGCTCATCACCTTGAACATTCACGATAATATGATCATCTGGAATCTTCATAACTTCAATCACTTCAGCTAGACGCTCAGTGCCTGATTCATGATTCGGTGATGTCATACAAACGGTCGCGCCAAATGCTTTGGCCGCTTTTTCAACTCGAGCGTCGTCGGTAGCGATAATAACGTTATCGGCACCCGCCTTCATTGACTGTTCGTATACCCATTGAATCATCGGCTTGCCACCAATGTCAGCCAGTGGCTTACCTGGTAAACGGCTCGATTGGTATCTTGCAGGTATAACAACCGTATAAGACATTACTTACCCTCATCCATTGAAACGGTGCGAGCTTCAGGTTCTAAAAGAACAGGAATACCCTCTTTAATTGGGTAAGCAAGGCGATCAATTTTACAAACAAGCTCTTGCTTATCCTTGTCAAAAGTTAGTTTACCTTTACATACAGGGCAAGCAACGATCTCAAGTAGACGGTGATCCATAGTATTCCATAACCTCTTTTATTCTTTTTAAAATTTGCTGTTGCGAATCTTCATCAAACTGCGCAGAAACTGGAAGATACCACCAGTTATCTTGCGCATATTCTTCGCATTTTACAGCGTCTTTTTCTGTCATAATCATATTCATACCTTTTTTTGCCAAGGCATGAAGTTCATCTTTATCAAAATCTTGATGGTCAGCGAAGCCCTGCGTGTAAACCACGTCACCATCAAGGTTTTCCAATGTTTTGAAAAAGCGTGGTGGGTGACCGATACCAGCAAAAGCCACCAGCTTCTGTAATTCTGCCACAGACCTTTTCTGACCCGTCTTCAGGTTAACCGCTTGGCTTGGAAGCAAAGACATCGAGAACTCTCGCCCGTGCGCTTTACCGCCATTATTAACCAAAAAGTCTACGTCATCTAAACGAGATATAGGCTCTCTTAATGGGCCCAAAGGAATTAGGCACTCACTACCAAAGCGTCTCGCACCGTCGATAACAGCAAATTCAATATCGCGTTCAAGTGCATAATGCTGAAGGCCGTCGTCAGTGATGATGACATTAACCCCTTCGCTCAGCAAAGCCTTTACTGCGTTTGCGCGCACAGGGTCAACCGCTACAGGCGCACCAGTTCGCTTACGAATCAAACGAGGCTCATCACCAGAGTGCTCTGCTGGCGTGTTTTCATCCAACACTAACGGATAGTTTGGTGCTTTCGCCCCATAACCTCGAGAAACAACGCCGGGCTTAAAGCCGTGAGCCTGAAGCATCTCTACCAACCAAATCACAACTGGTGTTTTGCCATTGCCGCCAGCGGTAATATTACCAACAACAATCACGGGTAAAGGTGGGCGATAGGTCTCTTTTTTCCCCGATAGATAAGCATCACGACGTTGACCGCTGATCATTTTGAACAACAGACTCAATGGCCATAATAGCGGCCAGAGAAAGTATTTTAATGGGTGATTGTTAAACCAAATTTTTTCGATCACAACAAGACCTAATCTTATCCGCTGAACTGAATTCGGTGTAGTTGTGCATAAGCGCCATCAAGGGCGATGAGCTCGGCATGTGCACCTCTTTCTACAATATGCCCATCATCAACCACAAGTATCTCATCAGCTTGCTCGATAGTAGAAAGTCGGTGTGCGATAACGAGTACTGTTTTGTCTTTCTGCAGCTCTTCTAACGCAGATTGAATCGCTCTTTCTGACTCGGTATCCAATGCAGATGTCGCCTCATCAAGGATCAAAACAGGTGCATCTCTCAATAGAGCACGTGCAATCGCGATACGCTGTCTTTGACCGCCAGACAGGCTCGCGCCATTTTCGCCAACAACCGTATCGATGCCATTTTCCATGCCTTCGATAAACTCACTTGCATGCGCAAGTTTAGCCGCGTGTTCGATCTGTTCACGTGAATACTGTTCTTCAGCTGCGTAAGCGATGTTGTTCGCAACCGTATCGTTAAATAGGTGCACATTCTGGGAAACAAGAGCGAAGTGCTCACGTAGATTTCTTAATTCATAATCACGAATGTCGTGACCATCAAGCTCAATAGAGCCAGAGTCTACGTCATAAAAACGAGTAAACAGGTTCGCAATGGTACTCTTACCCGAACCTGAACGGCCGACAAGTGCGACTGTCTTGCCTTTCGGTATATTAAAACTGACCTTATCAAGCGCTGCTTTCTCTGCACCTTGGTAGGTAAATGTCACATCTTTTACTTCGACTTCACCCGCTACGGTTTCAGGCTTCAACGTACCTTTATTTTGTTCCGTATCTAGATCCATCAAACCAAATAGGGTCGTACTCGCTGCCATACCACGTTGGAATTCAGACGTTACGTTAGTCAGAGCTTTTAGTGGGCGTAGTAAACCAAACATCGCCGAGAACACAACAGTGAACGTACCAGGAGTAAGCTCTGCTTTAATTGAATCAACACTAGCAAGAAATAGAACAACTACGATTGCAAGTGATGCAATCATCTGAATAATTGGGTTAGCGGCCGCTTGAGCAGTGATTAGCTTCATGCTTTGTTGGCGCATTTGGTTACTAACTTGGTCAAAGCGGTGTTTTTCTAGATCTTGTCCGCCATACGTTAGAACGACTTTATGTCCTTTCAGCATTTGTTCTGCAGAAGAAGCGACGTGACCCATACTGGTTTGCATGTTCTTAGAGATCTTTCTGAATCGCTTCGATACGATACTGATTGCCCACGCGACAAGAGGGGCGACAGCGAACAACACCAAAGACAACTGCCAACTATTCCAGAACATCAGCGTCAACAGGCCAATAATACTTGCACCTTCACGGACAATACTGACTAATGCTTTACTGGTTGCCGCAGAGACTTGCTCTGAATCGTAAGTAATTCGAGATAGCAGCGCACCAGTCTGTTCTTTATCAAAAAAAGAAACTGGCATATGCATAAAATGGCTGAATATTTTACGTCGAATTTCCATGACCACATTGCCTGAAACCCAGCTCAAACAATAAGTTGAAACAAAGCCACTGATGCCACGAACGAACATCATGACAAAGATAATGAGAGGGAGCGTACGTAAAAAGTCAGATTCTGCATTACCAAAGCCTTCATCAAGTAACGGCTTTAGTAAGGAAATCATGTAGGTATCAGTGACAGCATTTATAATAAGCGCAATAACCGCAACACCAAGGCCGGCCTTATATAGTCGAATATAAGTCCAAAGTCTTTTAAATGTGACCCAGGTAGTTTCATCTGTTTGTGTTGACATAGAATCGCTTAATTTTCTCACAATAATCTTCCTATTCTACTCCCTTACGAAGCATCTGCCTATACCACTGTCTGCCTTGTTGTTCTCTAATCTCATGATATTGCCAACCTTCTTGACCAATACTGATGGTTATTTGGCCGCTTTCTCCAGTATCAAGCCAAGCACTCCCTGCGTCGTGATAACGTTCAATAACGGATTCACTCGGCATCCCCCATTGATTGCCTTTGGCCAAAGAAGCGATCGCTAACTGAGGTGAAACGGCCTCAATAAAACTGGCGATCGAAGACGTATTGCTACCATGATGAGGAACAAGAATTACGTCACTTCGAAGCCGTTCGCCTTCGCGTGCAAGTAACCACTCACTGACCAATTCAATATCACCAGTAAGTAACATCGAGAACTCTAGAGCGGGGTCAAAAAGCCTGACCACGCACGAATGTGGGTTATACGCCCTCTTCACTTGTTTGGGAGGCCACAAGACCTCAAAAGCAACCCCTTGCCAAGTCCATACTTCTCCTAAAATACATGCTTGAATATTTGACGATTCTTGAATCGTAGATTGTCCTTGTTGACTGATATTCTGACTGGCTCTTACCCACTTAGGGTTGTAATTTTCAAGTAACGACGGATAGCCACCAGCGTGGTCAGAATCGAAATGACTCACTATTACACCCTCCAACTCATGAATTCCCCTCTGATTCAAAGTAGGAATAAGTAAGGATTCGACAATGGAACCTCCTGGCCATGCGTTACCAAGATCGTAAACAACAATCTGATTGTTCTTTTCTAAGAGCAAAGACAACCCGTGACCAACATCCAAGATATCGATAGTTAGTTTGTCTTGTTGAGGCTTGCCGAACTCCCACCACAGTACAAACACGGTAATAATCAATATAGATAGTGCTCGCTTGAAATATCGACTGACAAAACCGAAAAACAAGATGAGGAATACAGACAACTCAATCGTGTGATTATCCACTTGAAACCAAAATCGTTCAGAGAAAGGAAGACTAAATACGAGAGGCTCAAGCGATAAGTCGACCAACATCCATAATTGTTCAGACAAACCATTGTTGAATGTAGTTAAGCCAACGCCACCTGATACTGGCGCCAATATTAAGCTAAAGAACATTGCCAGGAACAATAGTGGAATAACCACCATCGACACCCAAGGTAAAAGGAGCAAGTTGTAGAAAACAGAGACTAAGCTGACCCCATTAAAGAACAGCATCGAAAAGGGAGCAATCAGGAATGTCAGCATTAACTGAATCTTGAAGAGGTGCAGTGCTCGGTCGATAAATGTTGAGTTTGAATCGGATGACTGACTATTTAACGCAATGTAAAGAACGGCACCTAACGCACCAAAAGACAACCAGAAGCTACTCGATAATGCTGAAAATGGCCAAATTAGCAGAACCACGCACAGACTTAAGGCGACATACCGAAACAAACTGATATTTTGCCCACGCCACAAGAAATAGCTGGCGATAATACACATCACCAAAGCTCTCAAGGTGGGCAGCGTGAACCCAGCAAACCAACTGTAGAAATAGGCTAAGCCGACTCCGAATATTGTGGGCAACCAAAGAAGTGAAGATGATAGTAACCTGAATACCTTTCCTACTTGATAGCCGATACCAAAGGCAATCCCAATATGCAGCCCCGAAATAGCCATCAAGTGAATCAAACCACTGCTTTTAAGTAAGTCCCAACGCTGAGAGTGAATAAGGTCTCGATAACCAAAACTCAAAGCCATAATGAGGTCTTGATTTGCCAGTTGACTTAACCTTTCAAGACTGTTTTCAAACCAATAGGACCGTAAGTTGCTATTGGTATGAATACGATACTTTGTATTAGATCTGTAAATTGCATTGGCAACCACACCTGCGCTAAACAGATACTTTTCTAAATCAAAGCCTGCTTCATTGAGTTTGCCCCATACAGGCTTTATATACACAGATAAATTGACATCATCTCCGAGTGTTAACTTAAAAGGAGTAAACAAACGTAATTTTATTAATTGAGGAAAGATTAATTTTTCGCCGCCAATTGATCTAGCTACTATTACGCTTTCAAAACCGTGGCTATTTTCACTAAAAAGGCTAACAACCGAAGCATTTATGGTAGTATTCTGCCCTGATTGAAATAAACGACTCGTTTGTATTTCAATTACATTCCCTAGGCAGATAACTAGTATCAATGCTGTTGCTAGACCTCTTGCACTCCGGAAAACGCTATACTTTGTTGATGCTAGTAGTAACAACAGCATCAATGGTGCCCAAACCCAATGAGGCATCACAGGCCAGAAGCTGGCAGACACAACTGTCGCAGCAAATGAAATCAAGAACCAAGTGTTAAACAAGAGAGTAGCTTCCTCCTATGCCAAGAAAGTTTATCAAACGATTTATGCCTGACCATGAGCTAATCAAGCGTCAGAAAGCATTGAAAGTTTTTGGCAATGTTTTGTACAACCCCAACTTATGGTGTCTTAATCGTCGCTCTGCGGCTGGCGCATTCGCTGTTGGGTTATTCATGGCGTTTGTCCCTCTACCAAGCCAAATGATTATGTCTGCAGGCCTTGCTGTCGCATGTGGCGTTAACCTACCTTTGGCTGTCGCACTTGTTTGGATCAGTAACCCGGTCACTATGCCCGTTCTCTTCTACTTTGCTTATAAAGTCGGGGCGTTTGTTATGCATGTACCACCTCAAGCCTTCCATTTCGAATTGTCTTGGGACTTCATCTTGGCGCAAATGAATACAATCGGGCCTCCTTTCTTACTGGGTTGCCTGATTTGTGGCGTGGTTTCAGCAATGATTGGCTACTTTGGTATTCGCGGGTTATGGCGTTACTCAGTAGTAAGAAGTTGGAAGAAGCGTCAAGCAAGGTACTGACAACTTTTCCTTGTCGTTCAATCTATCCTTGTATGCGCTTCACTTAAACCGCACACAAGTTAAAGTCAGATGAACCGCAGAACTCTGCAATATTGGGATGTAACCACAGTCGTAAAGAATGCAGATTGAATTCAAAAAAAAAAGGATCCCATCAGGGATCCTTTTTTGTGTATGCCATTTGTCTATCATGCTACATGACGTATTACTAAGCGCATTACTTCGAGCTAAGCACCGAGGCAGGGTTTAACTTGGCTGCTCGTGATGCTGGGTACCATGTCGCCAATAGGCTCAATACAATCGCTGTACCTGAAACCACAATAACATCCGTCATATCGAGTTGTGATGGCAAGAAGTCGACAAAATAGATGTCACCGGACAAGAACTGGTGATCTACTAGCCTTTCAAGCCCTTTGATAAGTGTCGTGAGATTAAGCGCCACTAACACGCCTATTACACTGCCCACCAAACTACCTAACACACCGGAGAATACGCCCTGCCAAACGAAAATGCGTTTCACAAGGCCGTCCGATGCGCCCATGGTTCTTAAAATCGCGATCTCTGATGCTCTGTCTTTTACTGCCATCATTAATGTCGAGACAATATTGAAACAAGCAACACCAATAACCAGTACCATCACCAGATACATAATGGTGCGAACCAACTGAATATCTCGATACAAGAAGCCAAACTTCTGTTGCCAGCTTCGTAGATACACATACACATCAAGCTGGTTACCCACCTCACGCACAATAGAGTTCGCATTCAGAACATCGGTCACTTTTAAAGAAACCCCTGTCACTGCCTCGCCTAGGTTTGCGTAAACTTGCGCATCGCCGATCGGGATCAAAGCTAAGCTGTGGTCAATTTGGCCATTAAGCGTCAGCAAGCCAACCACTTTAACTCGAACACGTTTAGGTGCTTGAACCTTAACCGACCCATTCACCGTCGGGATCATCAGAGTCAGGTAATCACCGACTTTCGCGCCAAGTACATTGGCCACACCAGAGCCCAAAATGATTTGTTGTTGCCCTGCCTTAAAATCGCTCCAAGCTTGCTTATCGATAAAACTCGATAGGCTCGATACTTGTTGCTCAAGTTGTGGGTCAACGCCGCGAACTTCAATTGCTTTCAACTCTTTGCCTTTTTCGGCAAGCGCGGTAATTTTCACATAAGGCGCAGCAGCAACGACTTTATCGTGCTTTACCGACTCCTCAATCACATGCTCCCAGCGAGTTACTGGTTTATTCACGCCCTCAAACTCACCGTGAGGAATGACAGAAAGTACTCGTGATTGAAGCTCTCGCTCAAAACCATTCATTGCAGATAAGCCGATAATGATTACCGCGACACCAACAGCAATACCAATTGTCGAAGACAAGGAGATGAACGACACCATTTTGTCTCGTTGTTTCGCCCGGCTAAATCGGCCGCCTATCAATAGAGATAAAGAAGAAAACACTTAGCTCTCCTCTTTTTCTACGTTGACCAGTAAACCATCTTGCATGTGAAGTTGGCGATCCATCTTACCGGCAAGTTCACCATCGTGAGTCACAACCAAAAAGGCAGTATCGTACTCACGGTTCAGTTCGCGCATTAAGTCGTAAATAGAAAGTGCTGTGTTGTGGTCTAGGTTACCAGTCGGCTCATCCGCCAACACTAGCGCAGGCTTGTTCACCAATGCACGAGCAATTGCCACTCGTTGCCTCTCACCACCTGAAAGTTCTGAAGGTCGGTGGTCAACACGATGACTTAGCCCCACTTTATCAAGTAGCAACTGTGCTTCTTGTTTAGCTTTCGCTGGCTTCTCTCCACCTATCAACAACGGCATTGCTACGTTTTCTAACGCTGAGAAATCAGAAAGAAGATGATGGAATTGATAAACAAAGCCAAGATGCTGGTTGCGAAGCTTAGCCTGCTTATTCGAACTCAAAGACGCTAAGTCTTGTCCGAGAAAGCTGACACTACCATCAGAAGCATCATCCAACGCCCCTAAAATATGCAATAGCGTACTTTTACCTGAACCGGATGTACCAATGATTGCGACTAGCTCACCCTTTTCTATTTCGAAGCTGACGCCCTTGAGAACCTCAGTATCTAACGAGCCTTCACGGTACGTTTTACGGATATCATTACATTGAAGAAAATTACTCATAACGAAGGGCCTCAGCAGGTTTCACAGACGATGCACGATAAGAAGGGAAGACAGTGGCAATCAAGCTAAGTGCAATAGCCAGAACCACAACAACGGCGATTTGAATTGGGTTAATTAAAATTGGCAACTGTCCACCAAATGAAAACAGAGCAACACCCATCGCCTCTAAAATAGTATTGAGGTTCGAAGCTAAAATCACGCCCAGGATGCCACCAGATAATGCGCCGATCACACCACTACTTGCACCTTGAACCATAAAGATCCCCATGACTTGACCATCACGCATACCTTGGGTTTTTAAGATGGCGACTTCGGACTGTTTCTCCATCACCACCATAATAAGCGCAGAAATAATGTTAAACGCAGCAACACCAATGATCAGCCCAAGCATCAAACCCATCATGTTTTTTTCCATTCGAACGGCTTGGAATAGCTCGCCACGTTGGTCTCGCCAATCGCTCCACACCCAACCTTCCGGTAGCGGTTGGTTTGATAGTTCTGCCACTTCAAATGGGTCATCAAAAAACAGTCGCCAGCCTGAAATCGTATCAGACTTATAACGCATCAATCGCCCTGCGTCTTTGATGTCGGTAACCATCAATTGAGCATCGATATCCGAACCCGTGTTAAAAATGCCAGCTACGGTAAAATTTCGCTGGCTTGGAATACGTCCTAACGGCGTGTATTGGCTGGCACTGGTCACCATTAAGCGAACTTTGTCGCCCATAGACACTTTCAAGTTTCTTGCTAATGTATGACCAAGGAAAAGCTGATACTGACCAGCCTTGAGTGAAGACAGTCTGCCAGCAATTAAATGATTCTGAAGAGGGTCATCGGAATTTGGCTCAATACCAATTAACAAGCCCGCAGATAACTGAGCAGGACTTTGGATCACCGCTTCACTACGAACAATAGGTTCTACGTGGCCATTGAGCGACATTTGCTCCGCAAAGCTAGGTGCTTGAGCAGAAAGTGACGTTGTGCCTCCTTGCTCGTAAACGACGGCTTGAGGAAGGACACCAAGAATTCGGTCTTTTAACTGCGCTTCGAATCCATTCATTACCGACAAAACAGTAACCAGAGACAGCACACCAATGGTAATTCCGGCTGTCGACATATAAGAAACAAAACGGCTAAAGCGATCACCTGAACGGCCTTTCAAATAACGCAGGCCAACAAACAATGAAATAGGATGAAACATACTTTGAACCATCTAAAGGAGATGCGGGTTAATGTAACGGGTATTGCCGTTACTGTGTAGGGGTTAATTGAAAATATAGGGTGAATTAACTCAATTAGTTAGGCTTGAAAAACAAACCTTGTCAAATAGCTAACTTTCAAACAACTATTTGAGACTTTCAATTAACTGACCTTGATTACTGCGGCCACATAGCGATAATCAATAGATCACTTCAAGGAACTAACGCATGACAGAACAAGAGTTTTTTACCGTTCACCACAGCCTTACCGCTAATATTGAGCCAATGGACAGTAACTTCGCTTTACCTTCTCAGATTCAGTTCGAATCGGAGATCCCTGCCCCTTTTGTTGTGGCAAGTGAGTTTAGCCAATTGGACCTGTTAGCCGACAGTGCTCGCAACGAACTGAAAAACAGCGACTTGAAGAATGTCATCAGTTTATTGGATGCACAGAACTCTAAATTAAACCTCTTGTTGAGCTTTATGTTATCGCAACAAGATGATGAACAATTTCGTACCCACACGTATTCATTTGGCGCGAGTCAGTTCTCGTGTTTTTCCAAAACAGATATCGAAGCGGGTCGCTTAGTTAAAGCCAAGCTCTTTATCGAGCACCCTGCCGCCGCTATCTATTGCTACGCGGAGGTCTTCGCTAGCGAACCTAAAGATTCAGGCTTCGAAATCAAATTCAAATATGCTCATCTTCGTGATACTGACCAAGACTTGTTGATCAAGGCTGCGCTCCATCAACAACAAAAGCTCTTACGTCAACGCTCTCTAGAACGAGATAACAAGTAAATAGACATGACAAAACAATCCATTTTCACACTACCTAAGCTCAAAGGTGCCGGTGACAAAAAGCACATCGGTAACCTAGTTGGTTCATCTCTCGCGCTTACTATCGCTAAACTAGCGGAGCAGCATAACAACCATACTTTACTTGCAGTGCCTGATCCTCAGATCGCACTCAAGCTTCAATCTGAAATTGAACAGTTTACGGCACATGAAGTCGCACTATTCCCAGACTGGGAAACACTGCCTTATGACAGCTTTTCTCCGCACCAAGAGATCATTTCAGATCGTATAGCACGCCTTTACGCACTGCCAACGCTAAAAGATGGCATCACGATCGTTCCGATCAGCACGTTATTGCAACGCCAGTCACCGCGCGACTTCTTACTACAACACACGTTAATGGTGAAAACAGGCGATCTCTATTCACTAGAGAAATTACGTCTGCAACTCGAAAAGTCGGGCTATCGCTATGTTGACCAAGTGTTTGGCCCGGGTGAATACGCTAGCCGTGGTTCTATTCTCGACCTGTTCCCAATGGGCAGCAAAGACCCGTATCGTATCGACTTCTTCGATGACGAGATCGACACGATCCGTACTTTCGATCCTGAAAACCAGCGCTCTATCGAAGACATCTCTGAGATTCGACTGCTGCCTGCTCACGAATTCCCAACCTCGGAAACAGCGATTGAAGATTTCCGTATTCGTTGGCGCCAACAGTTTGATGCGCGCCGTGAACCAGAATCGGTTTATATGCAGGTTTCTAAAGGCACGTGGCCTGCTGGTATTGAGTATTGGCAACCGCTGTTCTTCGAGCACACCGAAACCTTGTTCGATTATGTTGCCGATGAAGCGCAACTCCTGATTCTAGGTGATGTCGAGACTGCAGTAGATTCGTTCCTAACCGACGTTTCTCACCGATACGAGCAACGTGGCGTTGATCCACTGCGACCACTGCTGACACCTGAGCAACTTTGGTTGAAGAAAGACGAGCTGTTCGCACACTTCAAACAGAAGCCACAGGTCAACCTAAGCTTAGACACGATTGAAGAAAAAGCTGGGCGTACAAACCTTCCGGTTACGCCTCTGCCTGATCTCAGCGTTCAACATCAGAATAAAGAACCGTTGTCTAACTTAAGAAAGTTCACTGAAGCCTTCGATGGCAAGGTTGTTTTTTCGGTTGAGTCTGAAGGCCGCCGTGAAGCTCTAAGTGAATTGCTTCGAGGCATCAAAGTTCGTCCAAGCGAAGTTGAAAACCTCGACGCGGCAATTAAAGGTAAAGATAAGTTCACCCTGATCCTAGGTTCTGCTGAGCATGGCTTTATCCACGAAGAGCAAAACATCGCCCTTATCTGTGAAAGTGATCTATTGGGTGATCGCGTTGTTCAGCGTCGAAAAAAAGATAAGAAAAGCGTAAACAGCGACACCGTAATCCGTCACTTAGCGGAACTTAAACCGGGCCAACCGGTTGTTCACATTGACCACGGTATTGGTCGCTACATAGGCCTGCAGACCCTAGAAGCGGGTGGTATGAAAACCGAATACGTAACACTTGAGTATCAAAACGATGCCAAGCTCTACGTACCAGTTGCATCTCTGAACTTAATTGGTCGCTACTCTGGTGGTGCTGAAGATTTTGCACCGCTACATAAACTTGGCGGTGAAGCATGGCAGAAAGCTCGTAAGCGCGCCGCAGAGAAAGTCCGTGACGTCGCAGCCGAACTGCTCGATGTTTACGCCAAGCGTGAGCTTAAGCCGGGTTACAAATTTGTGCTCGATCGTGGTCAGTACGCAACCTTCAAATCTGGCTTCCCGTTTGAAGAAACCGATGACCAAGCGATGGCAATTAATGCGGTAATGTCTGATATGTGCCAAGCAAAAGCCATGGACCGCTTGGTGTGTGGTGATGTTGGTTTTGGTAAAACAGAAGTCGCAATGCGTGCCGCGTTCGTGTGTACCGATAACAGCAAACAAGTGGCCGTGTTAGTACCGACAACGTTACTTGCTCAGCAACACTTTGAAAACTTCCGCGACCGTTTCGCCAACTTGCCGATTCGTGTTGAGGTTCTGTCTCGATTCAAATCAGCCAAAGAACAGAAATCGATCATGCAAGATGTCGCCGACGGTAAGGTCGACATCTTAGTGGGTACTCACAAGTTACTTTCAAGTGACCTTCAGTTTAAAGACCTTGGCCTGTTGGTTGTCGATGAAGAGCACCGCTTTGGTGTGCGTCAGAAAGAAAAAGTGAAAGCAATGCGTGCGGATGTCGATATCCTAACGCTCACCGCGACGCCAATTCCACGTACATTGAACATGGCAATGAGCGGCATGCGTGACTTGTCAATCATCGCAACACCACCAGCACGACGCTTAGCAATAAAGACCTTTGTCCGTGAGAGTGATGACGCGATCGTCAGAGAAGCGGTACTTCGTGAAATCATGCGTGGTGGTCAAGTTTACTTCTTACACAACCAAGTAGACACGATTGAAAAGACGGCTGAGTCACTACAGAAACTGATTCCAGAAGCGCGTGTCACCGTGGCTCATGGCCAGATGCGAGAGCGCGAACTAGAACGCATCATGAATGATTTCTACCACCAGCGTTTTAACTTGCTAGTGTGTACAACCATCATCGAAACCGGTATCGACGTACCAACAGCCAATACCATCTTAATGGACAGAGCCGATAACCTTGGTTTAGCACAGTTGCACCAACTGCGTGGGCGTGTGGGTCGATCTCACCACCAAGCCTATGCCTATCTGCTAACACCTCCCCCGAAAGCAATGACCAAAGATGCGGTTAAGCGATTAGATGCCATAGCTTCACTTGAAGACTTAGGTGTAGGCTTTACACTAGCAACCCATGACTTAGAGATTCGTGGCGCGGGTGAGCTGTTAGGTGATGAACAGAGTGGTCAAATTCAATCGGTTGGTTTCACCTTGTACATGGAGATGCTTGAACAAGCAGTTGAAGCATTGAAAGAAGGGCGAGAGCCATCGCTTGATGACCTACTGCGTGAACAAACTGAAATTGAGATGCGCCTGCCTGCGCTATTGCCTGATGACTACATCCCAGACATCAATACACGTTTGTCTACTTATAAGCGTATTGCGAGTGTGAGTGACACCGACGAATTGGCAGAGTTGAAAGTCGAGCTGATTGATCGCTTCGGCCTTCTGCCGGATGCTACCAAGAACTTGTTGTCAGTTTCAGAGCTAAAATTAGCCGCGGCGTCTATCAAAGCGAAGAAAATTGAGGCTCATGATAAAGGTGGATTCTTAGAATTCTACCCGGATGCTGACATAAACCCGACCTACCTTGTTAAACTGTTGCAATCTCAACCGCAAAAGTTTTCAATGGAAGGACCAACAAAGTTCAAGTTTACGATACCATTGGTCGACAGACGGAAACGAATTCAATTTGTTAGTGATTTATTGGGCGAATTCAGACAGAACTTGCTGCCTTCGGCATAAGACCCAATCCACTTGCACATATAAATTATCCAGCCGGTAGTTCGGCTGGAAGACGGAGTAAAAATGAAAAGACTGATCCCACTGCTACTATTGTTCGTCTCACTGCCAAGTTTGGCGCAGAGACAATTTGATATAGAAGTGATCATTTTTAAGCGTGCTGTTGATGCAGAAAAAGTGAATGAATCTTGGCCAAACACACAGCCTCAGATTTCACTTGAGCGCGTAGGTTCATTTCAAGATACCCAATACCGAGCGAAGAAAGGCGTGCAGATGCTGCCTTACTCGGAATACAAGTTAACACCTCAGAAAGATAAGCTACGCAAACACGCAGGCTTTGAAGTTCTGATGCATACCGCTTGGCGTCAAGGCGACCAAGGCAAAAGCTCGGCACCGGTTTTCCATATTCAAGCCGGTAAAGACTTCTCTAAACAGTTTAATGCCGACAGTTCTGAGAAAGGTGCAGTAACTGCATCAAATCCGAATGGTTTTCAAGAAGAGACTATCGACAAGCCGCTTTACGAGTTAGACGGCAAGCTGCAAATCTACGTTCAGCACTATCTATATGCTGAAACGACATTGGATTTAAAAGCGCCGAGCGTTCGTGAAGTGACTCTACAAGAGCAAAAAATCGAGCTAGATTCACCTGTAAGTGGTGCAGAAAGTAACGTGCAAGTGGGTAATCTAACGGAGATTTCTCCGACGGTTGAAGTCCAAGAGTTTCTTAAGAGCTACCGCATGGACCAAAAACGTCGTATGCGCAGTACAGAAACTCACTACCTTGACCACCCACTTCTTGGAATGGTTATTCAAGTTCGACGCGTGGCGCAGTAAGTTACTTGCCGATTCGGCTATAATTATATAAATAATTCAATCCGCCCTCCTAGTGAGGGCGTTTTATTAAGTGCTATCTATCTTTATTCTGCACTGAATCCTTTGTTCAGTACTTACATGTAATTCGGTATTTCTTATGAGCCCTGACTTTCAGATAAATACTCAACACCTCAACCTAAAAATCATTGAAGCCTCAGACGCTCAAGAGTTTTCGCAACTGGTTAAATCCTCCCCGAGTTTATTGCCATGGCTCGACTGGTGCCACGACGAGTTTTCGACCGTCGAGGCCGAGAGATTCATTCTTGCGACTCGCTTAAACTGGGTTAAAGCCGATGCGTTTGGCTTTGGTATCTTCGAACGAAAAAGCGAAAAGTTAGTCGGCATGGTGGCCATAAATGAGCTTTACCACACCTTTAATATGGCAAGTTTAGGTTATTGGGTGGGTGATCAATTTCAGAGAAAAGGGATAGCGAAAGAAGCAATGCTTGCCCTATTTGAATTTTGCTTCGCAATGCTCAAGTTGACGCGTTTGGAGATTGTCTGCGATACAGAGAACCTACCCAGCCAAAAGCTGATCGAGAAATGTGGCGCTGAACGTGAAGCCATTGCAAAGAATCGCTTTATCTTTAACGGTAAACCGAAAGATGGCGTGGTTTATTCTGTGTTACCTCCATTATCTTAATTGCTTAATAGAGTAACAATCCGAAATAACACGTACTCGACACGATCGAAAAAGAGCTCCGAAGAGCTCTTTTTTATTATCAGCGTAATGACCTTAGAAGGCTTACCTGATTAGTGAAGCTTTAGGTTTGGACGAAGGACACGGTTAATACGACCCACCAACATCATCAGTGATGTTTTGATTAAGCCGTGAAGTGCCATCTGGTGCATTCGGTACAAAGAGATGTAAACCACACGAGCAATACGTCCCTCAACCATCATCGAACCTTTAGTCAGGTTACCCATCAAGCTACCTACTGTAGAGAAACGGCTTAGTGAAACCAGTGAGCCTTTATCTTTGTAGATGTAGTCTTTCAGGTCACGGCCGTTCAGCTTAGCGATGATGTTGCTAAATGCGCAGCTTGCCATTTGGTGAGCCGCTTGCGCACGTGGTGGAACAAACGAACCATCCGCTTGTGTACATTGCGCCAAATCACCGATAGCAAAGATGTTGTCATCAAGCGTAGTTTGCAGCGTGTTTTTGACAACCAACTGGTTGATACGGTTCGTCTCAAGACCACCGATGTCTTTCATGAAATCTGGCGCTTTAATACCAGCAGCCCATACCATGATCTGTGCTGGGATCTTCTCACCATCTTTGGTCGTTAGACCGTCAGCGTCAGCTTGTGTAACCATTGTCGTTGTACGCACGTTGACGCCAAGCTTAGTTAGCTCAGAATGTGCTGCGCTGGAAATACGAGGAGGTAGAGCTGGAAGAATACGCTCACCCGCTTCAACAAGGTTAACGTTCAGCTTGCTTGAATCTAGGTCGCCAAAACCGTATGTACGAAGCTCTTTCACAGCGTTGTGAAGCTCAGCAGACAGTTCAACACCAGTAGCACCCGCACCAACAATCGCAATGTCTACCGTACCTTGACCATTCTTAGCGTGCAGCTTTAAGAACTGGTTGTTCATTTCTGTACGGAAACGGTGTGCTTGCTCTGGGCTATCAAGGAAAATACAGTTGTCACGAACACCTGGGGTATTGAAGTCGTTTGACGTTGAACCTAACGCCATCACAAGAATGTCGTATTCAAGTTCGCGGCTTGGCATCAGTAACTCACCGTGCTCATCAGTCAACTCGCTCAACGCAATCACTTTACGTTCACGATCGATATCGTTCAGGCTGCCCATTTGGAAATCAAAGCAATGGTTTTTCGCGTGTGCGCGGTAGCTTAGCGCGTCAACACCTTCATCCAATGAGCCAGTGGCTACTTCATGAAGCAATGGTTTCCATAGGTGGCTTGCTTTACGGTCTACCAGAGTAATCTGGGCACGTTTCTTACGACCTAAAGTGCGGCCTAGCTTAGTTGCTAGTTCTAAACCACCAGCACCGCCGCCTACTACGATAATTTTTGTCACAATGACAATCCTCTACAAAATGAATAAATGGGGTTCGGCTCGATTACTCCAACCGATAAATTCTATGTATCTACTCGGCCTCAATTCCAAAGGCTGCGGCTCATTTGATGACTGTGATAATAAGTAACAACAGCTCACTGAGTAGTTAGAGGGATTACAAGCAACAAACATTGGTTTGTCACTTTGCTCACGAGGATGAAAAAGGTGTCTACCTGAGAGGCAGAGCACAAATTATGGGCAAGTTTTATCACTCGCTCTCAATTTTTTTTGACATTTATCAAAATATTTTGCTTTAGAACATTATATATAGCAAAAAGATGACCGCAACAAAAATCCTTACCCACAATGAGGATTCGTGACTGATTAGTTAACGTTTGCGCAAACTCATCGATAAAATCTATATGACTAGGGCACATTGACCTTTTCACGGTCAAATTTCGTTCGATATAAAAGCGTTTTAATCGCGGCAAGGGGGAAGTAGCCTGGTCATTCTAAGCAAATCTCCCTCAACAAAGAGTAAAACGCTTTTTGCGGGGTGCTCAGCTCGAACCCTTCGGGCATCGCTTGCTAATTTGGATAAAAAAACAGCACTCAATTGAGTGCTGTTTTATAAATTGGCGGTAATCCTTAAGCGTTTTTAAACGCCTTCATTGCCTGTAAGTGTTGAGAGATCTTTTTGAACTTATGACTCTCTTTTTCGTCCCAGACAACTTCGTAGTAATCTTCTAGAGCAGAAGCTGTTTTCGTATTGTCGTGAATTTCATCTTCACGAGAAAGCACCACTAAACAGCGTCCTTTGTTCTTCATACGATACTGAGCGACACACTTAGTCGCGATGTCTTCGTACTCTTCTGGGCGATCAATTCGACCTACCATGTTGTTCTCAGGGTGCAGATTAGGGTTGAACACCACCTGCTTAATCCCACATAAGAAACCAATACGCTCAGACCAAAAACCACCCAAACCTACACCACAAATGATTGGATGTGGATCATCGGATTGCTCTATCACTTTATGCACTTCTTTTAGCAAATGCTGCATATCGTGTTTTGGATGCAAAGTACTGTAGTTGATGAAACGAACGTCATCATCAATGAATTGCAACTGCAGTATTTTTTCGTGATTGCCCGGGCTTGTTGAGTCGAAGCCGTGTAGATAGATAATCATTGTACCTCCCCCATTGAATATTGGTACGTTTTGATCAATCTAACACGAAAAACAAGGTTTTAAAGGGAAGACCTCTGAAATTATATTTTTCACTTCCTAAACGTGATCATAGCTACATAAAGTGTGACTAAGAGCCTCGGCTTCACGCAGATAACTGTCATCGCCCCATAGCTGATGAGCAAGTAAATACCACAGCATTGCCATCATTTGGCTTCTTGGTAACCAGGCTTCTACTCCGTCAAGCCAAGATTGGGGATCATGGATACCTCTTAGCTGACAGTACTTATTAACAGCTTCTGTAACTGGTAATCGGGCAACAGCAATAGTCAGCGTAAGATCAAGCCTTGGGTCTGCTAGCGCTGCGTATTCCCAGTCAATGATCTTAATCCCATCGTGGTTCTTAACAAGGTTATAGCCACCGAGATCAAAATGACACAAAGACAGGCCTACACTTGGGATACTTGGAGCCACGCGCCACTCTTGATAAATCTTAGTGCAGGTTTCAGTCTTATGAACCGCATCAAGCTGAAGCCAGTAATGGTCAACTCGAGCCGTATAACTGAACGGTTGGAGCGGCAGTCGCGCAGTATTAACCAAATGCACCGAGATCAGCGTCTTCAGTAAATCATCCTGCTCTAGTCCTTCGTACAACGTCTCACCCGCGATCCATTCAACCAATAATCCTTGCTCATTGACCACTATCGGACTTGGGCCGATATCTAAGCGCTCAATAGCAGACAGTACTTGATACTCTTCATGGCGAGAGATGAAGAACGCTTTAGTGATGGGGGTAATCGGACGCCAAACATACGCGGTGCCATCGGCTAAAACCAATTTCCAACATCGATTAGTCAACCCACCTGTCAGTGTCTGTGCTCTGATTGGAGGCTCAGAAAAGTAGCCATCAAGAGAACTCAAACTGGTATCAAGAAGCTTTGCTTCAGACCAAGAAAAAATCGCCATATTTACTCCCTATAAACGTCTTAACTGCCCTATAAACGTCTTAATTTCCCTACAAAAAAGGCACTGACCAAAAGCCAGTGCCTCTTCATTAATACCAATCACAGCAAATAACATGTACTGCGTTGAGGCATGACTAAGCCAAGTTAATAGCACACTAAGCCATTTAAGAAGCTCAATAAGCTAAATTAAAAACTCAGTAAGCTAATTAGAAGCCAAGTAAACTGAATTAAAAGCCCAGCAAGCTCTTAGATTGTTGCTTACGGATTTCAGTTTCGTCAGCCCATTCAATCAAGCCTGACTCAAGATCCATTAGGCGCATGGTCATTTTGTAGTATACGTCTTCATCGCTGCCCGCTTTCTTAACGATGCTTGATAGGTTGCCGTACAACATGTACTGAGCACCAACCATTTTACCAAATTGGATTGCTGAGCTTTGATTTACAAGCTCATCGTTATTTTGGAAATTCAACTGTTCACGAACAGACTCTACACGGTCCATATCAACGAAACGGAACTTACCAGAGTTCAGCATTTTTGTACTGATAGTATCAGTGATTGACTCAGTATCGATGTGCTCACTTGTTTTGTTCTTGATTCGCTCTACGAACACGATTGGACGTTGCTCACGAGTAATATAAGACACAGAACCAGACGCCATCATGCTATCGACCATTTCGCCCGCAATCGTTTGAAGGTCAGTTGAACCGAAATCGATTGTCGTGGTTTCTACTGATTGTGCATCACCGTAGCTTACCTTGTTTGAACAACCGCCTAAAATAACCGCTAAACCTAGTAGCGCAATGACACTCTTTTTCATTTTGTTTCCTTAACTAATCACTAAGTGGGGTTACCCACTCTCTTAAATTTTTGTATTTTCGAATCCTTAGACCCGTTCTATCTCGTCTTTGCTATAAAGCTTGGAACCACTCTAAATATGAGCGGTTCCAAACGAAAGTTTACTGCTCTCTGAACTGAACTCTGAACTGAGTCGCTTTCGGATTTACCGACACTTCCGACAACGAAATACTTTCAAAGCCACGAACAATCGCTTGCTTCCAAGGTCCTTGTTTTAGGTTGACCTCAAGACCAGCATCGTCGTACCAGTAAAAGCGATAAAGGATATGTTGATCGCCTTTATAGTTACTGTTTAAACGCACGATTCCTCGCGTATGACCGTCGACGAGGTCAGTACGGATATCTTCAACCTGTAAGCGGCTACCCAATACCTTATCACCAAAGAAAACGTTCTGAGTTTGACTATCTACCCTTACGCCAGCTGTATTATCAGCACAACCAGCCAGAGCCATAACCGCTGCTAAGCTCACTAACCACTTTTTCATTACAGCCTCCCTAGCTGTTTATGCCACATTGTTGCATTGTTTCCTTGTCGAGAAATCCACACCAAAGTGGTCTGCCCTTCTCGAATATCAAAGTCATACGTTTTAGTGCCCGCTTCTAACGTATATTGACCACTGTTTGCTACAAACGTGCTGGTCTTTATTTCCGCAGGTAAAGATTGCCAGCTTCGAGTGTCTGGTTGTTCCGTGAATGCATTCCAGACATTGAACAAAATGTTACCGACATCGTTACCTTGAGTTGCTTCTTTACGGATGCGGTCTTTCGCGACCACACGTAACGCTTGGCGAATAACAATGCTCGTCATACGTTCAGATAAATCATTCTGCGCCATCGCATTCACATCCGTAATCAAATGCTCAGACAACGGTTGCCCGCTGATTCGTAGCGCAGAAAAGCGTTCTACGCTTTGGCTCGGATAATATGGCAGCGCCAAAGAGTATATTGCGCCCTGATCGCGACTGTCATAAATAGGTAAATCTAATCGCCAACTGTCCATCGCTTGAACTGCACTTTGTTCTTGAAGCACAATTACTCGCCCTTCGCTTGCCCCTAACTTAGATGACTGTTTGTAGCGCTTTTTCAGTGTTGCTAAATCTTGTCGCATGCCTAAGCGAACAGCTGTTGCCATGGTTCTATCGATGATTTCTTGGTTCTCAGGCATGATGGCCAAAGCACGTCGATAGTCCACATAAGCGCTGTTCAGATCGTTAGATGCTTCGTAAAGCAGGCCAGACAAAAACATCAAATACGCATTTTGCACAGATTGCAGCTTTTTACCCGCATCAGGATAATTCGCAAGAATACTACCCACGTTGGCAGACAACCCTTGAGATTTTGCATCGCTAGCAGCACTTTCTAACTCAGCTTCACGTTGTTTCTTGGCTTGTTCCTGAACTTGGTTAGCGCGACGCATTTCGATCACCGCACCTTCTAAGTCATTTTTCTTTAAATAATTCAAACCAAGGTATAAATGCAGAAAGCCCAACTCATAATCGGCTGGCACATACTCGGTAATATTGTCATTCACAGCCAACGCGCCGACACTGGTTGCACTGTCTGATACAGAGATCACCGCTTTACTTTGCTGATCTTTTACTGCCTGATCGGCCAGTTCGAGCGACGACTTACTCTCAGGATATTTTTGATCAAGTAGATTAATTCTACCTTTTTCAAAGTTATCAAGAATGTCACCTGCTACGTAATCTGGTAACTCTTGTTGAGCCGTTGAATAATCCCCAGACTTGACTGCTTGGTAAATTTCTTTGTTTTGCGCGCTGTAATGACTGAACAGGCTCCCTGCCGACATATTCGCACAACCCGCTGTCAACGCCGATAACAGGGCAATGGAAGCGAATCTAAACTGGTGCTTCACTTATCGTCTCCGTGCATGTTTAAAATGCCAACTTTGTTAAAAGGATCTTAAGCAAGTGGATACCTTGCTTTTTAGGCTCTACCTAATCGATGCCGATATTCAGACAACAGATAAAACTAAAAGTTGGCATACAAACAACAAATTTTCCAACTCGCTGTTTATGTTAATTAACCATTAACTTGTATTAACGAGATCATTAACTGTTTCGTTAGCTTATTAGCCTTTTAATTAACTCATTAAAAGCGGACCAAGCGGGCGGCCACCAACCAAATGCATGTGAATATGGTAAACCTCTTGGCCACCGTGAGAATTGCAGTTCACAATAAGACGATAGCCATCTTCTGCAATGCCTTCTTCTTTTGCTAACTTACGAGCAACAGTAAACATACGTCCCATCATTGCTTCATCTTCCGTTTCAACATCATTCGTTGTTGGAATCAGCTTGTTAGGAATAATTAGAATATGACTAGGAGCACGAGGGTTAATATCGCGAAATGCGGTTACTAAATCGTCTTGGTATAGTAGATCTGCTGGGATTTCTTTATTGATGATCTTACTAAAAATGGTTTCTTCAGCCATGTGTCTCTCCGATAAAACATTTATTTTTTAATGCTTTGAGTATGCGCTATGCCGCATCAAACCACAATAAACCTGCTTTAAAGCATAATAAAAAACACCGTTCAAATCAAAAAAAACACGCCTTATCTCTCAAGAACGGCATATTGGCTAGGACAAAGGGCTATTTTTGACGTGTGCGTCATAAAATGCGTAAGCCGAGCTCAATAGAATCCTGATAATTTTGTTAGTTTTGTTTTGACCTGGTATTAGGTCCACATTTATTTAGGGAGAAAGTCATGAAGGGATCTGTGATCAAGCGTATGTACGCTGGTTTCGCACTGATCATCATCATGTTCGCAGTCACGATAACCATCATGATGAGCAGCATGAATCAGATACATAGCAATTTTGAGAGCGTCTCAAAAGTATCATTGCCGCTGGTTGCGCTTTCAAACCAAACAAGTGTCCAATTACTTTCCGCTGACAAGTCATTTAAAGACTTCTTAACCACACAAAATTCTGAGCGTATGTCTGCAATGCGTACAGAGTTTGCTGCATCACAAAACGCTTTTTCTGAAGTTCTAGGTAGCCTAGAAACAGCAAGCCAAGACAATACCTCGCTCACTGAGCGCATCACGCAATTAAGAGCGATGGAAGAACGTTACTTCACCGAAGCAGATGAAGCGATGAACAATTATATCGCTATGTTTGAGGCGCAAGAGCAAGTACAAAAAGCATCACGTGATTTCCAACGCTTACATTCAGAATTGACCGTTGGCATGAAAGAGTACGTTGCCGACCAAAAAAGCATCTCTGTAAAAGTGATGGCAAAGAGCTACTTTATTAAACTACAAGACGCCGAGGTGATTACCTCTGATGCACTAGCAAGTTCTGATGTTGCCTTCGTACAAAAAGCCGTTAACCAAAACAAAAAGGCCGTTACCCACCTAAACTACGCGTACCGTGGCTTAGCGACACAATTGCCTGCGATAAAAAATGTTTTCGATGAATCGGTTAAAAACTTCACCAAAGACGTGGGACAAAAAGGCGGTGTTTTAGATAAGCATAATAATTATCTGAAAGCGAAAGAAGCCTTGTACATCAACATTGCTAATCTAGCCGTTGAGGTCGACCAAGCAATGGCGGTACTGGATTCTTTCAACGTCACAGCGGAAGAGCAACTCAACTCATCATTAGCAGATGCGAGCAGCATCTACGACAACGGTCTATTCAAAGCGATTGCAATTGGCATTGTTGTCACCGTATTCGCTGCAGCAATTGGTTACCACATTGCACATAGTGTAAGAGAACCACTAACGCGCATCCTCGGTACATTAGAAGGCCTGACCGAAGGAGATATGACTCAGCGTATCGATATTCGATACGACAACGAATTCAGCCGAGTAAGCCGTCACATCAATACCTTAGCCGACAACCTGCACAATATTCTGGTGAAACTGAATGACGCTTCAGATGACCTAACCAATACTGCAAGCGTAAACCAAAAAACCTCTTCTGAGACACAGGCTCAATTGAACAGCCAGCGTGAACAAACAGCAACTGTCGCAACGGCAATGACACAAATGTCTCACTCTGTACAAGAAGTAGCAAACAGTGCACAAAGCTCATTAACTATGGTTCAACAAGTAGAATCGGCTTCTGAATCAGGTCGTCAGGTCATGAACACCAACATCAGTACCATTAATCAGCTTGAGGTGCGCCTGACTGAATCCGTGGGTGCTGTAGGCGAGCTACAACAAATGAGTAGCCAGATTGGCTCTATCCTCGATGTTATTCGTGGTATTGCAGATCAAACCAACCTACTTGCACTCAACGCAGCAATCGAAGCCGCGCGCGCAGGTGAACAAGGCCGTGGATTTGCTGTAGTTGCAGATGAAGTCCGAGTACTGGCACAAAAGACAACTCAATCGACGTCTGAAATTGAGACCATGATCAGTAACCTACAATCAAGTTCTAAAACAGCAAGCAATGTGATTGAAAGCTGCATGAGCGATATGGATATGTCGGTTGAACAAGCTTCAAGTGCTAATAGTGCTATGGAAGAAATTCAGGCATTGATTCTAGAAATCAGTCGAATGAGTACGCACATTTCTCAAGCCGCGGCTGAGCAGAGTGAAACTTCGGGTGATATCGCGCGTAACATTGAAGACATCAACCAGATTGCTGATAAGAGTTATCAAGCGATGTCATCAATTGCAGAGGCAAGCCAAAACCTAACAATTCTGGCAAACCAGCAAGGCGATTTAGTTCATCAATTCAAGCTATAAGTAAACGAAGAACCAATAGATATTCACCTGAAATGTTGGGATATCTCACCCAATAGTGATAACTAATTGAACAAGGGCAACTTTTATCAAGGGTTGCCCTTGTTTTTTATGAGCTTTGTCATTATATGATTATAAAGGCTTGCTGCTTCCCGTTTTTCTTTCACCTTTATGAGCGAGCCGCTATTAAGGAATTTATATGGCTGTTCATGTTGGCATTATCGATCAAGACCCCATTCGGTTGATCACCCCACTACTCGACAACCGAACGATCAGCACTCACATCGTGTTCATCGGTGACAAAAATCAAATCAGTATCTATCAACGCTTAGACAGCGTTTTGCAGAAGCGTGATATTACGAGTGAATTTTTCGAGATTCCAACTATCGTAAACACCTCTGCAATTAAAGAATCGATCCAAAACCTTGCTGAAGACTTAAAAGCTCGGGGACAAGAAGTGAAGCTCAACGCAAGTTGTGGCCTTCGTCACCGCCTACTGTCTGTCTACGAAGTATTTCGTACTTACCACTGGCCAATCTTTGTTGTTGAACCAAACAGTGACAAACTGTGCTGGCTTTACCCGAATGGTAAAGAAGACGCACAAGTTCAAGACCGCATCACTATCGATGACTACTTAACGGTATTCGGTGCTCGTGGTGAATTCAGCGATGTACAACTGTCTCCGCAACTTGACCAAAAACTGTATGAACTGGGTGAGCGTTGGGCAAGTAACGCATTAGAATTAGGCCCAGGTCTTGCTACATTGAACTACCTTGCAACAACCTGCCGTAAAGAACAGAGGCTTGATGTGGGCTTGTCTGAGAAGCAACAAGGTTATCGCGAGCTGAACATGCTGTTGAGCGATTTGGTTGAAGCTAAGATTGCCACTTATGACAATGGTATTTTGACGTTTGCCAATGAAGACGCGCGACGCTTCTCAAACGGCGAATGGCTTGAAACATTGGTTCATAGCACCGTTAAGCAGATCCAAGATGACATGCCGACCATTCAAGATCGCTCTTTGAATGTTCAGGTTTATCGTCAGCTCGGTGAGCGCGAAGTTCGTAATGAGCTTGATGTTGCTTCTGTAGTGAACAATAAGCTGCACATCATCGAGTGTAAGACCAAAGGTATGCGAGATGATGGCGATGATACCTTGTACAAGCTGGAATCGCTCAGAGACCTGCTAGGTGGCCTACAGGCCCGTGCAATGTTGGTGAGCTTCCGCCCTCTTCGTCATAATGACATCACACGAGCAGAAGATCTTGGCCTAGCATTGATTGGCCCTGACGAATTAAAAGATCTTAAAACACATCTCGCGGCATGGTTTACCGCTGCCGGTGGTGATGAAGATTTAGAGTGCTAATTTAAGAAACTCGAACATATCGAATTCTCAAAAAACAAAAAGGCGAATGACCGCTTAAGTCACTCGCCTTTTTTGTACCCGTAACGATTATGCCAATCGTAGTAAATGACTTATATCCACTACCCCGCCCGTATTGACAAGGTAAAAAGCTCAAAGGACTTGTAAACACGCAAAAAAATGGCCACATCATTCGATGTGGCCATTTTCAAAATTTGAAGTCGTTTTAAGACTTAAAGCATTTTACGAGCAGCTTCTACAACCACTTTGATTGAGCGCGCTTCCGTTACTTTTAGTGTCTCGTGATCAGGTATCTCTTTTTGAGTACGGTTGATGATCACACCAGCAACACAACCTGCTTTCAAACCAGAACTTGCACACATTGTTAGTAGCGTTGCAGATTCCATTTCGAAGTTAAGAACACCCATGTCTTGCCATTCTTGCATAGAACCTTGGAAACGCTTAACCACGCGACCAGAGAACGTGTCGTAGCGCTCTTGACCTGGGTAGAAAGTGTCACTTGAAGCGGTTACGCCCATGTGAACTGCTGCGCCTGATTCTTCAACTGCTGCTTTCATTGCTGTAGCAACTTCGAAATCAGCAACTGCTGGGAACTCCATAGGAGCGAAGTGCAGGCTAGCGCCGTCTAGACGAACAGAACCCGTAGAAACAATCATGTCACCCACGTTTACGTGAGGTTGGATCGCACCAGTCGTCCCAACACGTAGGAAAGTACGAACGCCAAGCTGAGCAAGCTCTTCAACTGCGATAGAAGTAGATGGGCCGCCGATACCTGTTGAACATACAACAACTGGCTTACCGTCTAGCTCTGCGCGGTAAAGCGTGTATTCACGGTGACTCGCAAGAAATACGGGATTCTCCATCTCTTCTGCAATTTTTTGCACACGAGCAGGATCACCAGGAATGATCGCAAGAGTAGCACCGTTAAGATCTGCTTCAGTAACACCTAAGTGGAAAACAGCTTGAGACATAGTTCGCTCCTTTTGGCTTATTGGGCTTTTTACCCTTATTTAAGCTCATAGTAAATTCGTGGGGTACGAACACACTCTAACCAAGCTCATAATGAAATGAAGTGACGAACATCACACCAATGATCGCAACAATATTTCAGGTTTCACGAAAAACCGATTGGCATCACAAAAATAAGCAATCCGAACGGCTGCGTTGCATACTAATGAGACAAAAAACGCCTTTAACGTATGACCGCTAAAGGCGCTTTTATGCGAGATGCTTCTTATATAAGACGCTTTTAAAATTAAGAGCGTCTATGTCTGAGAGCTGAACTTAATCCGATTTAGACTTGAATCGAAGCAGGCGTAGTGCGTTCAGTGTCACCAGTGCTGTCGCGCCACTATCTGCAAGAACAGCAACCCAAAGCCCGGTAATACCAAGCAAACTGGTCACCAAGAACACACCCTTCAAACCGAGTGCTAGTGCTACGTTTTGACGAATGTTATTCATGGTCGCTTGCGACAATTCAATCATCGCGGGCAGCTCAGTTAAACGGTTGTGAGTCAGTGCTGAATCTGCCGTTTCAAGCGCAACATCAGTACCACCACCCATAGCAATACCTACATTCGCCGTTTTCATTGCTGGCGCATCGTTGATGCCATCACCGACCATAGCAACGTGTGACTGTTGAGATAACTCTTCAACATAAGACACCTTGTCACTTGGAAGCAGGCTCGCTTTATATTGCATACCAATTTTGCTACTGATCGCGGCCGCACTGCGCGGGTTATCACCAGTAAGCATGATTGATTGAATACCCAAGTCATTAAGTCGTTCAATCGCAAGCTTAGCGTCACTACGTAACGTATCTTGCCAAGCAATCAAACCAATCACAGTCGTAGCTTGTTCTGTTGACTCTTCTAGATCTTTAAGCTCAAGAGCAACCACAACCGTCTTGCCCTCGCCTTCTAATGCTTCTACCTGAGAAACCACATCGGGTCCAAGAGTGAACGTGACTTTAGACGGTGATAAAACCTGATACTTAACACCATCGACATCGCCTTCAACACCGCTACCAATGAGCGCTCTCTTGTTGTGTGACTCAGGGATCTCAACATTCAGCTCTTTAACTTTAGCGACAAGCGATTGCGCCAAAGGATGAGTCGAACCAACTTCAATCGCCCCAACTACACGAAGCATAGCGTCTTGTTTCCAACCTGATAGAGGTTGAATATCCGTAACCTGAGGCTTGCCTTCAGTCAACGTACCTGTCTTATCAAAGGCAATCGTTTGAATTTTCCCTAACTGCTCTAGTGCCGCGCCGCCTTTAATTAATGCGCCACGTTTCGCTGCGGCTGCTAAACCAGAAGTAATTGCAGCAGGTGTCGAGATAACCAACGCACACGGACAAGCAATCAACAATAGAGCTAGACCTCGGTAAACCCAGGTTTCCCAAGGCTGCGCGAACAGCAATGGTGGGGTGATGATGACCAACAGAGCCACCAACATCATTAGTGGTGTGTACCAGCGGCTAAACTTATCGAGGAAACGTTCAAGCGGTGCTTTACGAGATTCTGCTTCTTCAATCAAGTGAAGAATACGGTCGATCGCATTCTCACCCTGTTTTGACGTGATGGTGATACGAACGACTTTATCGACCACCACAGCACCAGCCATGATGCTGTTGCCTGCTATATGTTCGACAGGAACAGACTCACCCGTTAGCGCACTTTCATCAAAGCTCGCAGCGTCGGTAATAAGTTGACCATCAGCAGGTAAACGAGAACCCGCCGCCACTTCAATCACGTCACCAGGAGCAAGTTCACTTACTGCAACGTCAACACGGTCGCCGTTGATAATCTTAGTGGCATTTTCTGGCACCAATGCCATTAAGGCTTGAACACCACTTCTTGCTCTTGATGAAGCAAATGCCTCTAGACGCTCACCAATCAAAAACAGTAACAGAACCATCGCAGCTTCAGCGGTTTCGCCAAGGTATAAAGCACCGAGCGCGGCAACACTCATTAAGGTTTCGATTGCAAACGGCGTACCTGAACGTGCCAACTGAACTGCTTTCTTGGCCACTGGATACAAACCAAGCAAACAGGTTACGGTAAACAAACCTTCACTTAGTTGAGGAGAAGTACTTTTCAACAGTGCTGCGAAGAGCATTGCGGCTGCAATCGCTATAATTTGTAAATTAGGTTGGATATGAGCTTGCCAAAAAGTCTCGGGGTGCTGTTTTTCTTTTTTAGAACCAACTTCCGAAAGAGGGAAGCCCGTTTTGATAGAGACCTGTTCAATGGTGTCGGCAAGACTTTCATTGTCGAATTTCACAACTAGCTTTTCGGTGGCAAAGAGAACTTTGGCTTGAATAACACCTTCAATGTTACTAACGGCTTTCTCTATTTTTTTAGCACAAGCTGGGCAGTCCATTCCTGAGACCAACCAACTTTTAGAAAATTGGGCATTTAAAGTTTGAGTAGAGGACTGACTGTCTTCTTCTCCACTGTCTGAACCACAACAATCATCTCCTGACGATGAAGACGCAGTAGCAGAAGAGCTGCAGCATGAAGATGAAGTACCGGCTGCGGTAATGCTTGAAATTTTAGGGCTAGAGCAACTTGCTCCAGTCGCTTGTGGTTGAACGTCCACTTTTGTTGAGCGGCACGCTGCGTGTTTTGCGCACATAATGTATCTCCTTAATACTCAAAAGCCTTGAGGTTGTTGCTCACTCATGAGCAACAGAACCTTAAGTACAACAAAAGTATAAACCTTGGAGACTACTCCAAGGTCAAGAACAAATTGTCCAAGACCAAGAAGAAATTTACAAACCAACTAATCTATATTGGAGTGTCGCTGTTATTGCGACTTGAGCTCTTTACACTCTTCTCTGTTCGACGATACATCATCAATAAGAACGGCATCATGTGAACAGAATGGTTGTGTATTCAAGCTGACTATCGACACATCGTCTTCTACAGGATCAACTTGGGAACCTTGCATAAGCTCGGCAATATGATAGCGAAGCACTAGGGTACCGAGTATTCCGAACAAAACATTGCCCAAGGCTTGCCCATACAGCACACCCAATGCGCCATACCATTGCGAGCCTAAGTAAACGAACGGCAATGTACCGAGAGTGGCTTTACCCAGATTCAGTGCTGTCGAGTAAAGCGGTTTACCTAGATTATTAAAAGACGTGTTGGCAACAAACAGTGCGCCGTTGAAGGTGAAGGTCAACGCTACATAGGTACAGAATGCGGCAACAATAATTGCTGCATCACCTTGTAGGCTAAAGCCTTGGATCACATAGTCTTGGACAAAGTATAAGAGAATACAAACGGCGATGGTGTACGCCGTAGTAACCAACAATGAGTTGTTGAGTGTTTCTTTTACTCTGTCCATTCGTTCTGCACCAAAGTTTTGCCCAATGATAGGGCCCACAGCGCCAGACAAAGCAAAGATAACCGCAAAACAAACCGGCGTCAGACGACCTATCACAGCAAAGCCCGCGACAAAATCCTCTCCGTATTGTGCAATCCCCGTCGTTACAATCGCATTACCGATAGGCGTTGCGGTATTGGTGATAATAGCAGGCAGCGCAATAGCCAATATTGGTCGAATATTAATGCGCCATTGTACAAGAGAAGGGGGAGCCACCAGCTGGTGACTGCGAATCAAAGGGTAAAGCGAGAAAAAGAGCACCGAAAAACGAGCAAAGACAGAAGCGATAGCCGCCCCTTCGATGTTCCAACCAAAACCAAAAATAAACAAAGGGTCGAGAATCGCGTTAACAATGCCGCCCGACAAGGTCGCCCACATCGAACGTTTGGCATCCCCCGCGGCTCTCAAGCCTGCACCCGCAGCCATCGCTAGCGCTAGAAATGGCCCGCTTGGCAATAAGATCTGCAGGTAAGCTTGCGCCCGCTCTGCGGCCACCCCCTTTGCACCAATCGCAGCAAGCAGCTCTGGGATATAGGCGAACATCACCGCAGTAATCGTCAAACTGATGACAAAAGCGGTCAGCATAATACTCGTGGCGAGGTTTCGAGCGTGTTCTTGATTCTTTGAACCAATAGCTTTGGAAACCAACGCACCCATAGCAATAGAAGTACCGATCGAAACGGAGGTAGAGAAAAATGTCAGTGTGCCTGCAAAACCAACAGCCGCGGCCAATTCGACTTGTCCCAACATACTGATGAACAACATATCGAGTAAATCGACCACGAATAACGCCATCAAACCAACAGAGCCAGCCCCCGACATCACCAATATGTGGCGCATCGTTGAACCTTCTACAAACTTCGCAGTTTGATTTGACATGAAACCTCCAAAAGTTGGAACACCACAAAATAAAGCTCTATAAGCTAGTCAGCCACAAACTAGGGGATCGACAAAAATGATCCACCAAGAAAAGCTCTACAAAGAAAAAAGGCGCTAGTGCGCCTTTTCAATTGAGGGTATTGAGAAAAATAATCGTTCTTAACACACCACTATACATGATGTTTAAAACTATACCTGATGTTTAAAGCATTCATCTAAGTTCTTGCCGATTGCTCTCAAAACATCGGTTCGAGTGATCATTCCCACTAGCTTTTTGTTATCGAGTACTGGATAAGCTTTGGGTTTTCCAACTTGCATCATATCTGCCAATTCAATAATGGATAATTCTGGTGATACCGAGAGAACTTCTTGGTACATACAATCACCTACAATATGCGTGTCTTGGCAGAAATAGCTCACCTTCACTAACTTCTCGAGTAAATCTTGTTCAGAAAGGAAACCAATCACTTGTTCATTATCATCAATGACTGGACCACCCATATGATGGCTGCGCATTACTCTGTCTAACGCGAGACTTAACGGCATATCAGGAGTGAATGTCACAACCTGCGGCGTCATGTAATCTTTCACTTTAATAGAATGCATTGCGTTCTCCCTAAAATACGTTTTGTTATCGATTTTTCTATCGTGTTACCTTAATTGTTGTCTAAAATCTTGATTTTACTAAATGGATTTCAACAATTTTATTGATAGGCAAAACCTACCAAAGCAAAAAACGAGGTAACAAAAGGCTTGCACGCATGCCTATGAAGCAAAAATTTAAACACCGCTTACAAACTCTTACCTTTGATTCCTCCCATAAGCTAGCCTGAATACATAAATACTGTAACCTTCATCACACTAATAATAAAAAGCTCAACTTAGGTAATTTATGCAACACGACAACAACATGTACGCGTATGTTTATGCAGACAACGAAGGTACAGAGAACACACTTATCGCTACTGTCGACAACCAAGAAAAGCCCCTAATCTCAAGCTGTTTTAATGAGATAAAGCGCATGTCTAACTTAGCTATTGATCTTGCAGCAGAACACAACTTGAAAGTGAAACTGGTTAAATACGGAAGAGAACAAGAGATCGACTTCGGCCTATTCCTAAAATAGCGCACTCATAACGCATGTCTTGTTCGGCAAGCTTAAGCAGCATGGTCAACAGCACAGAACACCGTTGAATAACATGTTATGAGTAGGCAATCACCTTGACAATGATTGCCTACTTAATTCAACAGCGAATACCGACCACGGTAAATATACGAAAAAGGCCAGCATTCGCTGACCTTCTCATTCACGATTTCAATCGCTATACGTTATTTGCTAGCTCTTAACGACTGGCTAGTAGCTACTAACGAGTGCAATAGGCTTCCCACAAACGCGCTGCCTTTGAGTAAGCTTCAGCCTTATCGTGCGTTTCTGCGAATAAAATTGCCGTCATACTATCCACAACACTATTCGCCATCAGCTCCATCTCATCTTCCGGTGTACCCAGTACACATTCAGAAGGTAGAGGCAGCTCAGCATTCATCGTGCCTTCCCAGTAGAAAGATTCCACCTTTTCAGGAGAACTCATCCAGACAGTTTGGCTTACCTTGGGGTTGTATTCTGATTCGCCATTCATGCCTTTAAATGAAATCACCGAGTGGGATTTATTGCCAATCACATGCTCAACTTCTGCATGAAGCTGTGGGAATCCAGGGTGAAAGCTGCCACGCAAGCCTAAACGTCCACCACCAGGGTTCAATGCACGAACAACGGTATTAATCGGAGTTCTCAGTCCATAACGATGTTTCCAACCAATCATAGTTTGAGCTTGTGGGGCGAAGTTCGCCAAAGGCAAGTAAGCAATACCATCGGCTTCTAGAATCTGCTTTGCGTCTTGCGGATCTTGCGCGCTGCGAACGCCGACACATTCTAAATGCGTTTCGGCATGCGTACGACCACTGGGTTTGTCCATGTAGCCATGCATTAATACTTTATAGCCGTTGTCAGCTAGAATTTTTGCTGCCAACAGGTTCCAAGGCTTTCCACTGGCGTTATCGTTACGCTTACCTGCATAACACGGCCAATCGATATCAGCACCTAAGTCTGGCACTCGAGATTGAAACGCTTTTACAAAGCCTGCGATTTCTTCATTGGTTTCATTCTGCACACGAATCAACATCAGTAGCATAGCCATTTGGTCGTCACCGACCTCTCCGCTTAAATACTCATCCATGATGCGGTAGGCTTGTTCGAACGACAAAGGCTTACGACCTCTTTCCCCTCGTCCAACTGTACGAATACACTCTAAAATACTACTCATTGATTGTTTATTCTCTTCCGTTGATATCAATAAAATTCGAATACGTTTTCGATTCTATGACACCCGCAGTTCATTGCAAAGCGATTCAGGTGCTAGCGTGCTAATTACCAATACACTGATTGGTATTCTAAAAGTAAACTTACTGGTGTAAAATTAGAGTATGCAATGCTAACCGCGACATATTGAGTAATATCCAGATGACGGTAAAAAAAACACTAAGCCAAAGAAAACGCGAATCTATCGTGGCCGCTGCCATCGCAGAGTTTACCGAGCATGGCTATAAAGCCACCAGCATGGATAAAATATCGAGCCGCGCGGAAGTATCAAAGCGCACGGTTTACAATCACTTTGCGAGTAAAGAACTGCTACTGGATGAGATTTTAGACAGCATTTGGAGCAAAACACTCGCAGCGACTCAGTTCCCCTATCAAGCCGAACAACCGCTAGATGAACAACTTACCTCTATAGCCAACCAAGAACTTGAGCTTCTCGAGTCTGAAGGTTTCATCGACTTATCTCGCGTACTGTTCTCTGAATATTTTCATAACGCAGAACTCGCGCATCAAGCGATGGAAAAATATTCTCAAGCAGAAAGCGGCCTGACGACTTGGATCAAAGCGGCATTGGCTGATGGGCGTTTGGTTGAACTCGACCCATTGTTTGCATCCACTCAGTTTATCGCCCTGCTGAAATCTTTTGCATTTTGGCCACAGATCATTGGTCATGCGCCCTCTCCTGATAAGCAGCACAAGCAAATAATCATTAATTCCAGCGTCGAGATGTTCCTTAAACAGTACCAAGCGTAATAAAAGTTGAGCTCTGCTAAGTTTTGTTGGGTTTAATTAGAGATGCGTAAACGAGTGATGTATCATGCGCTCGTTCTACGCTTTCCTGTTTAGCGGTTGCAGAATGTGATTCATACCAACCTTAATTCGGACACAAAGACCAATATTCCATGCCAAAGTTGATAAGCAAAATTTGGGTACATGCTTTTATGCTATTCGCTATGTTAGTGGCCACCGTCAGTGTGGACAGTATCGCGAACGCCAATGCTATGCAGGTAACTCAAAATCTATCAACCTTATCGCTAAACACCGATTCCTCATTCGACACCAGTGACTCATTCCCATATTCCAGCGCGCAACCCAATGTAGAACACCACTGCTGTGGCTCTGTATGCTTGCTTAAAATGCCACCGTTGATTGTGTCAGAGTCTTTTGATACCCAAATTGGTTCATTGGCTTTGATCGAGAAAGAGCCTTCACACAAGGCAATCATGTCGCCACAAGCTCCTTATCGCCCTCCTATTTCTTAATTGTTTGTCCCTGTTTGGCAACGCTTGCCAACGTATTACTAATACAGCTCTATCGCTGTAAACAATGACATCCAAATTTAGGAAATAACACATGAAAAAGCTATTTAGCCTATTCGCAGCTCTGATCATGAGCGCCTCAATTAATGCCGCTCAGTTTGAAGAAGGTACTCACTACAAGATCCTCGACGTAGCGAAAGCAGATAAGCCAGTCGTTACCGAATTCTTCTCGTTTTACTGCCCTCATTGCTACAAATTTGAAGGCGTCATTGAGTTCCTTAAACAAGATCTACCAGAATCAGCAAGCTTTCAAAAAGTGCACGTAGCGTTTATGGGCAACGACATGGCTGTGCCTATGGCAAAAGCTTACGCGACCATGATTGCACTCGACGCTGAAGACAATATGGTTCCAGCAATGTTCGCCAAAATTCACGAGAAGCAACAGACTCCAAGAAACGAAGCGGAACTGCGCCAGATCTTCATTGATAACGGTATCGATGCGAAGAAGTTTGATGCGGCCTACAACGGTTTCGCAGTTAACTCAATGCAGAAGCGTTTTGATAAGCAGTTTGATGCGAGCACATTAACTGGCGTTCCAGGCGTATTAGTTAACAACAAATACATCGTAAAACCGGATCAAATCAAGAGCTACGAAGAGTACAACCAACTGGTGAATTACCTTCTAACGCTTTAATCAAAAGCAATAATCTTTAAAACCTCCAAAGCCAGCGACCTGTTCGCTGGCTTTCTTGTCTATACGAATGAAGTGAACGCGCGATGGCACGCTCGAAGATCATTCAGATCGCCCTTGAATACACGTCAGAATCACTGTTCACTGGCATCCGTCGTTATTTCTCATATACTGCACCCTATTACGTCATCCACTACTCTGTAGTACTCAAAATATTAGTACTCGAACATTGGGCACCTTTATGATTATTCTGACCACTAACTTTGGCGACATCGAAATTGAACTTAACCTTGAGAAAGCGCCAGTAAGTTCAAAAAACTTCCTTAAATACTGCCAAGAAGGCTTCTATGAAGGCACCACATTTCACCGTGTGATTGAGGGTTTCATGATTCAAGGTGGTGGACACACTATCGACATGACAGAGAAGCCAACACACGCACCTATCGTCAATGAAGCAAATCGTGGACTAAAGAACGTGATTGGCTCAGTGGCAATGGCTCGTACAGACGCACCACACTCAGCAACGGCGCAGTTCTTTATCAACCTTGACGACAATGATTTCCTTGACCATACCGCGACCAGCAACGCAGGTTGGGGTTACGCAGTGTTTGGCAAAGTATCGGCAGGCATGGACGTGGTCAACAAGATTGCTGTCGCTCCAACGACCACTCGCTGGGGACACGAAGATGTACCTTGCGAAGATATTATGATCACCAAGGTCACGATTCGCGATTAATTCAAAATTAGCAGTCAATTCGCTTTTTTATCAAATAACGAAGCAATGTTGGTGCTAATTGCATCGGTATTAGTTACGATGACAATAGTTGTAATGTCATCGTAAGAATTAGGTACTGACGGATGTCACAAGAATTTGATAGGCAAAATAGCTTTGGTTGGATGATCAACGTGATCGCCAATAAAGCGAGCAAAGATTTCGACACAGAATTGAAAGAACATGGCTTAACCATTGCGCTCTGGCCAACCTTGATGTGCCTATGGGAAGAGGAAGGTATTACTCAGCGTGATATCGCGGCAAAGTCCAAAGTCGAGAATTCAACGACGACTCGCACACTAGACAAGCTAGAAAAGCTTGAGCTGGTTGAACGCAGAGCCGATCCAAACAGTCGTCGTTCTTTCAGAATCTACTTAACGGAAAAAGGGAAAGCACTCGAAGAACAGTTGATTCCAATCCCTACTCGTTTAAACAAAGAACTGATGAATGAGTTGGACGCTGAAGAACAACAGCAGATGATCAAGCTACTTCAAAAGATGGTCGCAGCAATCTGATCTTACTGTGACCGGAGCTTACTGCTAGTACATGCTTAATGAGTTCTAAACTTGCACGAACCAACAACCAATACTCGGCCTTGCGCCGAGTGTTTTATTTTCGTCTCGACCATTTGATATAACAAAATAGCGAACCAATAATCACCGCTCCGCCAAGTAGCTTTTGCATCTCAACCGTTTCACCCAACACGCTGACACTCAATAACAATGTCCACACTGGCTCAAGAATCATGATCAATGCCGCCACTTCCATGTTCACGGAGTGCTGACCGACAGTTTGCAATAAGTAACGGATCGATGTCGCGACAACCGCTGATACGATAAACCAGAATATTAAGGTTTGAGTTATTTCAAACTCTGGTTGAGTGGTCATCGAAGCAAACGCTAACCCACTAACACCCACCACAAAAAGCTGAACGCAAATTGAAGCTATAGGTTTGATATTAGTAATCACTCGCTTATTCATGACAAAGTGAACCGAAAGCAACATCGATGCTAATAGGAAATAGAGCTTACTCTGCTCAACGTGCCAACCGTTAGTTAGGGTCAGTAGCAACATACCGATAATCGCAATTGGAAATGACATCCAGAAGGCACGATTAGGCTTAACTCGAAATATAATCCAAGAGACAAACGGCGCGATGATCATAGCTAAGCTCATGATAAACGCTCCTTCCGACAAACTTTCCGTCATCGATACTGCATACACCCAGACTTGCAATGAAGCAGACAGCAACAAGCCAACGCCGCAAAGAGAAAGTACCTGCTTAAGCGAAAGCTTACGAATGTGATGAATACAAAATGGCAAAAGAATCAAACTCGCGACGAAGAATCGCACACCAATGAACACTGGCCCAGGCATTTCTAACACCACCAGCTTAGATGCAATCCATCCAATCCCAGCTAACAAGGTAGCAAATAGGAGATAAAGCTCTCCGCGCATCGCTTTCATCATCTTACTTGGTCCAATAACAAAAAAAGCAACCCGACTCTGCAAGGTTGCTTTTTATAAACATTCAACAGGATCGAGATATTATCTCAATACTCTGCTTCAGGCAGCTATTTTTAGCCTGCGTATTTTGGGTAATCCGTTAAACCTTTTTCAGCACCACCAAACAATGTGTTTGGATCGTGCGCTGCTAATGGGTAACCATTTTGAATACGAGCGGGTAGATCTGGGTTTGCTACGAATGGACGACCGAAACCAACCATATCAGTTACGCCTTCAGCAACCGCTTTTTCGCCGCGCTCGCTGTCGTATTTACCTGCGTAAATCAGCACGCCATTGTAAGCTTTACGAACCGCTGCTTTAAACGCTTTTGGCGTTTCAGGTGCGTCGTCCCAATCGACTTCTGCAACGTGTAGATAAACAATGTTGTATAAGTTAAGTAGCACCGCCGCCGCTGTGTAAGTCTCTACTGGCGTAGCGTCAACCGTACCATTCAACGATGTGAACGGAGCAAGGCGAACACCTACACGGTCAGCACCAATCGCTTCGACCATAGCTTCAACCACTTCACCTAGGAAACGTAAACGGTTTTCAATTGAGCCACCGTATTCGTCAGTGCGGTTGTTTGCTTCAGAGTCGATGAATTGGTTAATCAAGTAACCATTCGCGGCGTGAAGTTCGATACCATCAAAGCCCGCTTCAATCGCGTTCAAAGCCGCTTGGCGGTATTGACCAACCACGTTTTTGATGTCTTCTTTCGTCATCTCACGAGGTTCAACCACATCCACAAAACCCGGCTCATCAGTGCCATTATCGATGAATACTTTTACGTTTTCTGCTTTAAGTGCAGAAGACGAAATTGGTTGTTCACCACCAATGTTGTCTGGGTGTGTTACACGGCCTACATGCCAAAGTTGAGCGAAGATAACGCCCTCTTTTTCATGTACTGCATCGGTGACTTTTTTCCAACCCGCAATCTGCTCATAAGAGTAGATACCCGGAGTCCAGGCGTAACCTTGACCCATAGGTGAAATTTGTGTGCCTTCAGCGATAATCAAACCTGCAGAAGCGCGTTGAGCGTAGTAAGACGCCATCATATCGTTTGCTGAATTGCCAGGTTGCGTTGCGCGAGAACGCGTCATCGGTGGCATAACAATACGGTTTTTAAGTTCGATACTACCAAGTTGAATTGGTTGAAATAGTGCGTTTGTCATTGTTATATCCTCGATTAACCTAGTTGAATCAGTTCGATTTGGTAGCCATCTGGGTCTGTGATAAATGCGATGTGCGTTGAGCCACCTTTTACTGGCCCCGCTTCACGAGTGACGTTGCCACCCAGTGATTTGATCTTGTCGCATGCGGCGTAAATATCTTCCACACCCAATGCCAAATGACCAAACGCGCTGCCCATCTCGTACTCGTTAGTATCCCAGTTGTACGTTAGCTCGATAGTCGTGCCGCCTTGTTCGTAGCCAACAAAAACCAATGTGTAGCGGTAGTCTTTGTTTTCATGGCGTTCAAGTTCCTTCATTCCCAATACCTTGGTGTAGAACTCGATAGACTTGTCTAAATCAGCAACTCGGATCATTGTGTGTAGGAATTTCATATTTCACCCTTATTGGCACCACAAGCATGGCGCCGTTATGATTTTGAGTGGAGGTTATCCACTAATCTCTGAGTGAAATAATACGATTCATCGAGGAATCAAGGAAATTATCAAAAATTCTCAATATGATAATTTTTTGTTATGAACTTTATAAATAGCACGAACTCAATGACACAAAAAAGGGAAGCTAATGCTTCCCTTCGAGTTAGACTCTCAATTAAAACCGCAAACGCCTATCTTTAAGCGTCTTCGACATCGCATCTGATGTACTGATGACTTGTTCTCGGAACCATTTATGAGCAGGGTCATTATTCTGCTTCTTTAACCAAATCAAATAGTGGGATATAGGCTGATATTCAAAAGGTGGTTTAAACAACTGTAAACCTAGCCTTTCTTGAAACTGGACAGCCATAGATAAAGGCACTACGGTGATGTAATCCGATTGGCTACATAGCAAGATATTACTGAACAGTGAGCGCCCGTGAAACACGATTTTACGCTTAGATAAATCCAATGATGTGTAGTGATTTAAACTGCGAACTTTCCGCCGTGTTCTATCTAATACGGCATGCTTTTCATTCATGAATTGCGCTTCGCTGATTTCACCTTGGATTCGCGGGTGATCCTCTCTACACACGATCACAAACTCGCCTTCATATAGAGTTTCACTAACGATGCTCGGGTGTTCAGGTACAACAATATCGATCATTGCATCGAACTCTTGAGTCAAAAGGTCTTCGTAAATACGCTCATCACTGTCTGGTTGGTCAAAGACTTCTAGCGATAGATTTTGATTAGGAAGCGCAGCAAAACTATTGAGTAAAATCCACTGTAAGTGCTCAGGTGAAGAAATCACAAACTTACGTTCAGAGGATTGCTCATCAAAATTAGCCATCGACTGAAATACATCATTCAATTCATGAATCGGCGTTTTGATTTGTTCATACAAACTTTGAGCATAAGAAGTAGGCGTAACACCTCTTCCTTTACGAACAAAAAGCTCTTGGCCAATCTCTTTTTTTAGGCGGGCTAACGCGGTACTGATGGTCGATTGGTTGGTACTGAGTTGATCCGCAGCCTTACTTAAACTGCCCTGCTCCATCACCGCAGAAAACACAGCAAGTAGGTTGAAATTGGGGATTTCGTTGCTCATATATCATTACTCGTTAGGCGACCATAAACACCATGCTATCGTAAAAACGATTAAATATCGTCAATAAAAACATTTATTAAAGGTATAACGCATCGATTATTTTGCTAATAAATAGCATATTAACCAGACTTTACTCACACTCATCAACCCTCAATAAATCTTCATATATTGAGACAATAAAGCCCTCCCTTCTCCGTAAGCCCTTTAATAATGGGGCGTACTTCATGCAACGCGCTTTGAAACCACAACATTGTCTCAAATTACATGACACTGAGTTTCCGTTCGGTACATATACATTCCTTTTGTGAATACTACAATGGCACCAAAATAATGACCCTCGGTATCAATATGAAAAACACTAAAATAATTTCCCTACTCTTAAGCGGTGCGGCTATCGCTTACTCTGGTTCTGCGCTGGCTGAAAAGGAACAACTCTCAGTTCAGGAAGCCGCAAAAAAATCGGCTAACCCGGTATCTGACGTATGGATGCTAATCACTCAGAATGATTACACCTTTCTTGAGAAAGAAGATGGCCACCATGAAATGCAAAACCGTTTCAGCTTTCAACCAGTAATGCCTGTTCCTATCATGGATGGCGAATGGAACTTGGTGAACCGTCTGGTAGCCAACCACTACAGTTCACCAGGTGACCGTGAAGACGGTGATTTCTTTGAAGGTCGTACAAATGGCATGGGAGACACCGTCTTTCTATCAATGGCAGCGCCTAACCGTGATGACGGCTGGATTTGGGGTGTTGGTCCAACGGTGATCATGCCAACTGGTACTGATGGTTTAACCCAAGATAAATGGCAAGTAGGCCCTGCGGCAATGGTCGCTCGCCTTGGTAAAGAAACCGGTAACCCAGCAAGTATTGAAAGCTGGAACGTTGGTTTCTTAGCTCAGCAATGGTGGGATGTAGGCGGTAGCGACAGCGTTACTGAATCAACCAATCAAGCGGACATCCAGTACTTCTTAAACTATCGTGTCAGCAACACCGCGTTAATTGGTATGACGCCTAATATTCAAATTGATTGGACAAAAGATGGTTCCGACCAATTTACTGTACCTGTCGGGTTAGGCTATATCGATATGTTTAAGATTGGACCGATGCCTGTTCGTTGGGGTGTAGAACTTCAATATTACGTAATGAAACCAGACGCAAATGTTAATACGACCAATCCAGCTGAGTATGTGCCATATGCACCAGATTGGAACCTAAAATTCTTTATTGCTCCTGTTACATTAAACCCGTTCAAATAATCGATTAAAATCCTCCCTAGAGCTGGTCTAATTTATTCAATATTTTAGGCCAGCCTTTTTAGTACTTTTCATCGACTTCTATGATCCAAACCAAGTTAATGAACAATGTTTTCTATCTGTATATGAGCCTTTTCAAATAAATCACTTTACCGATTTAGAGTTATAACTACTAATCGTAATTACGATATTATCAAATCGTAATTCTGGGTAGATACTGGTCAAAACTCTTTCTATTATCCTGCTAACAAATCAATCACCAGCCCAAATAGAAAACTGACAAATGTTTTACTTTGGTATGTCAATTGTCATGGAAGAGCCCCTCGATTGTCGAGGTAATACACGTAATAAAAACAGTCGCTAGAAAGCCGCGCGAATATTAATTCGAACGCTTCATAGCCATTTCATTTACGTCTGCTGACAAATAATAAAGATTGATTTGTAGAGAAGCATATTCGCTTCTTGATACCGAGAATCGGTTGTCTGGACTGTGCAATATCACTTTAAATATCATCTATTACTTTTGTTTATTATGGGCACTAATCTACCCACATAATAGACATCTACTTTCTAAGATGTCATTAAAGGTGACTTCTAGGCTGCAAATTCTCTCTTCTTATTGATGTAGGTTGAGATATGAACTTTATAAAAATCATTTTCCAGAAAATCTGGGCCGTTGTGATGGTCTTGATTAAATTCTGCCTGTTTATGGCGGTAATGTTTGCTGGTGCATGGGCTCTTGCACCGTTAGGCACTATCCATTCTAAAGACATCGACATGTCTCAATTCAACAATCATCCCAATGAAATGATGATGAACTTCTTCCAGATGGAGTACTTCTCTGGTTACTTGTTCTCGGTGACCATTGCTGTGGTATTAGCCGGTGTTTACGGCATGTGGCAGTTGCATGAACTGGGTGTGCATAAAGCAAAAGAACACAAAAGCGCTCACGTACAGATCGTTTTTGCACTGTCACTTTGCGGGCTCTTCATCAGCAAAACATTCTGGGTTATCGCCTTGGTTATCGCGCTAGCGAACTGGAAACATATTGGTCAATCACTGAGTGATGTCATTCGCCGTGGTGTGCAGCCTAAACAAGACGCGACCAATTCAGAGGCAGCCGCAGTCCACGTATCACCTGAAAAATCGGCAACCGAGCCGTCTCAAACACAACAGTCTCCAGTAGAACCGTCTTCAGAAGCTCAGCCTTCAAAAGAACAGGCTTCAGAAGAAAAGACTCCAACAAAACCATCCCCTACAGAAAAAGAGGTCGCATAATGAAAGAGATGATGATTCCATACATCCTAATTGTATGGTCACTGTTTGCGACAGGCGCACTGAAGAAGAACTTCAAAAACTACACGTGGGCTGCCATTGGCGGCGTAACGATTCTTGCGGTATTGGCGGTTATTTCTCGCTTGTGGGCGCCGGTTGATTTAACGAACTCAACCACAGTAAAAGCACCACACGCGGTAATGTCGCCTGTATTTGGCCAACAAATTGATGAAATCCATGTTGACCACAACCAACGAGTAAAAGAAAACGATGTACTTTACACACTCGTCGACATTAACTCTGCAGCTGACAAAGCAAAGATCGAATCTGCCATTGTTAAGAAGGAAGAACAGATCAAGCAGATGACACGAGATCTTGAGCGTGCTGAAACATCACCGCAAATCTTTAATGCGCGTGATGTTGAGAAATACGATTCTGACCTACGTGTAATGAACGCTGAACTTAATTCATTGGTTGCCGATCTTCAAAAAGTGAACTGGGCGCAAGAGAAAAAGACGATTCGTGCTGAGTTTGATGGACAAGTCGCGATTGTCAACATTGCCGAAGGTTCAGTCATGGGCAACATGCACCTTTACAACACCAACAAGAAATTTTTAGAAATGCGAGTTTCTGACCAAACTTACGGATATGTTCAAAAAGGCGATTTCGCAGAGTTTTTCGTTGATGCATACCCAGGTCACGTGTTCAGAGCAAAAGTACACAGCTTCACAACCGGTACTGGCGAAGCGGCTATTTCTCCATTTCAAGGCCCACAGAGTGTTGGTCAACACGTTGTAAGAAATAGTAACGGATTAGGCCGTACCATCGTTCTTGAGATCATCGAACCAGAAGGTTTCGATATCCCAATCGGTGCGGCTGGTGCGGCTTGGATTTCTGCTGAGAAACCGCATCCGTTCTGGGGCTTTATTGATGTTATCGGTGCAGCAACAGTTCGCCTGCAATCTTATAAGTCTTACTTAGGAGCTTGGTAAGCACTTAGATAATCGAAAATATTACTTTTAGTTCTTTAAGAAATGCCCTGGTTTTCAGGGTATTTTTGTATCTATCACAAACCAATCTTCCTAATTTAACCTTCGATACAAATCGAAAAATCAATATAAATGACAACAAAATCATCGTAAAAGCGATGTATCGAAATACTATTAGCGTGTAGATAGCGACCTCTATCCTCTCTATTATTTGAGTCAAGAAATCCAATTCCTGTATCCAAATATAAGGTCACTATCATGACTAATACATTCAAAAAAATGGCTCTTCCTGTTGCTATCGCAAGCGCACTATTTGCTTCTGGCTTTGCATCAGCAACACCTATTGTTGAAGCAACATCAACGGTAGGCCAAGAGCTTCAAACCGCAAATGCAGCTCAATACCAAAACATCGATCTTGATGCACGCTACAAAAGCGAGGTTCTATTCGAACACAAGTCAAACATGTTCTGGGGTAAAGGCGAACGTATCCAGGTTGTTTCTAAAACGGGCGATTCTCTAGCTTACACTGCAGAATCTGACCACGTTCATCCAATCCTAACCAAGCATGGTCGTAAAATGGACCAAGCAATCATTAAAGTGGATGACAACGTTTACCTTGGTTACGGTTTCGGTCTAGACACTCCTGTCATGATCGAAGGTACGGACGGCATCATCATTGTTGATCCAGGCGAGTCGGTAGAAATGGCTCAATCGGTTAAAGAGCAGTTCCGTCAAATCACAGACAAACCGGTTAAAGCAATCATCTACTCTCACAACCACATCGACCACATCTCTGGCGTGCGTGCATGGGTTACTGACGAAGAAGTAGCATCAGGTGAAGTAAAAATCATCGCTGAAGAAGGCCTAACAGCTGCAGTGGCTAACTGGTCTTCAAACCTAGGTACTCTATTTGGTCACCGCACTTCTTACACAGGTGCTAAGCACGTAGAAGAAGGTGAGCACGGTACAGTAAATGACGGCCTTGGCCCACGCTTCATGCAAGGTGCTATTTCGTTCATCGAACCAAACCTGCTTGTACCAAGCCAAAGCCACATCGAAATCGAAATCGCTGGCGTGAAAATGCACATTGAGAACGTGCCATCTGAAACGAAAGATGAGTTAGTGGTTTACTTCCCAGATCAGAAAATCCTGCACGCTGCGGAAGTACTTCAAGGTGAGAACTTCCCTAACCTTCACACCATCCGTGGTACTAAATTCCGTGACCCATCAATGTGGTTCAAGGGCATCGACGTAATGCGTAAGTTCGACACTGAGATCATGATTAACTCTCACGGTCGTCCTGTTGAAGGTAAAGAAGCAGTAGCTGACGTACTAACGGCTTACCGTGATGCGATTCAATACACTCATGATCAAACTATACGTTACATGAACAAAGGTATGACGCCAGACGAGCTAGTTGAAGTAGTTAAACTTCCTAAGCACCTTGCAGAACACCCTTGGTTAGGTGAACACTACGGTACCGTTGCACACGCCGTGCGTCAGATTTACGTAGGTTACAACGGTTTCTTCGAAGCGGATCCATGGCAGCTAGAGCCAATGGCTTACGAGCAACGCGCTAAAGCATTCGTAGAGATCATGGGCGGTCGTGACAACATCCTTACTACTGCACGAGCAGCAATTAAGGCTGAGAACTACACATTTGCAGCAGAAATTCTTTCTTACCCAATCACGGTAAACAAGCAAGATATGGAAGCTCGTGAGATGAAAGCACAAGCTTACAAAGCATGGGCTGCAGACCAAGTGAACATCAACTGGCGTAACTGGGCGCTTAACGCGGCGGCTGAACTAGAGAACAAACGTGACTTCTCTAACATGATCAGCTTCGCTTCTGTTGACGTTCTTACTGCGCTACCAAGCAAGCAGATCTTCGACATGATGACTTCAACGCTTATCGCAGAAAATTCGTTAGACGTAAACATGATGCTAACGTACAACTTCTCTGATACGAACGAAGCATTCACTATCGAAATTCGCAACGGTATTGCTCAGTTACACGAAGAAGCAGTGAAAGGCGCAGACGTTCAAATCGACACCACTCGTGCAGTATTGAACCAAATATTGATTGCAGGTCCAAACGCTCAACAAGTGATTGGTACCAACCTACAGTCTGGTGCATTCAAGTTCTCGAACGGCGACATCAAAGGCTTCGGTCAATTCATGAGCTACTTCGATAAGCCAATGACTCCAGAAGAGATCATGCTAATCGTTCGTTAATTAGATATACACCAAGCAAAGGCATGCTAAGGATGGCGAGCCGATAACTTAGGGACCTATTGTGGTCCCTTTATCGTTTATTCATTGGTACAGTTCGCAACCTTCACTCAACAATCTCGATCTATTGTTGAAGTAAGAAAACTGCCCTAGTTCGTTTAAGGTTCACACATGCTAAAACGATTTGCTCTCATTCTTTCACTCACATCTTCCCTAACTTTCGCCTGTGGTCTTCACCAAGATACAGGATTTAGTTTAGTGACAGAGCCCGGTTCACTAGAAGTCTTTGGCAACGTCATCACAGCCAGACAAGACGATGAATTCAACAACCTCAATAAACCGGATCATTTTCGACTCTTTGCCGTCAAGGCTGCGCTTGCGAAACCCCACCCAAGCAAAATTGAGTTCAACTTATTCGAAGCAATTAAAGGTCATTACAGTCAAGTGAAACTTGAGAAGGGCGTCGATGTGTCAGGTAGAGATACTTTGCCTACCGAGGAAGATCTATTACTGATTACGGAACTCGATGTGTTCGATGCGCTAGCTACTGGCACCATATCTTGGGATCACGCGACACTAAACGGTTTGGTGATCATCAATGGCCCACAAGATAAACGAGAGCAACTTGAAGATTGGCTTAGTGATATTTTTGAAGGGTAGTTGGAATGAATTTAGTGAGAGAACAACGCCATAATCGAACCAGATACGGCTCGATTATGGGTAATTGAAGAGCAGTTAAATTGAAAAACAGTTACGCAGCTTGAGTCACTATGTTTTTTCGCTGATTTTTAGTCATCAAATGATAAACCACCGGCACAAAGTAAAACGAAATAAGCGTGGTTAACACGGTACCGCCCACAATCGCGACCGCAAACGGAGGCCAGAAACCGCCTCCAGCAATAATCAACGGCATAAATCCCCCAACGGTTGTAATCGTGGTCGAGCTGATATGGCGAGTACACGACATCACCGCCTCAACGACCGCATCAACATTCCCAGAGGAAGCCTCCTTGTCTAGCTTCAATTCGGTCAGAATGACAATGGCCGCGTTAATCGCTAAGCCCGCAATGCCGAGCATGGCGATGATCACCGTAAAGCCAAACGGATAACCGAAGATCCATACCGACAACAGCCCTAGTCCACCAGCCAATCCTGCTACCATGAAGATGATGCTACTCATTCGGAACGAGTTGAATGACATCACCACCACCAGCACCATCAATACCACCACGACTGCGACATTCGAGATGAGGCTGTTGACTGAATTGTCTCGTTCAGCGGATTCACCACCAAAACCAATCGTATAGCCCGATGGCATCTGATAGCTTTCTAGGCGTTTTTGGAATTCATTGAGCACGGTTTGAGGCAATACACCCGCTTCAATATAACCCTCAATGGTATTCACACGTTGCCCATTTCTGCGCGTAATCGCACCACGACTGGTGGTCAGTTCAAGCTCAGCCAAGGTAGACACATTGATACCCGTTGAATAGACATCTGAGCTTATCGGCAAGCGAATATTACTCAGGTGCGCTAGGTTCTCACGCGCATCATCCGCGACACGAACACGGATTGGCACCGACTCACTCCCCTCAATCACCGAGCCACTTTCACGACCTGTCAGCGTTGTTTGCAACATACCAGCAAACTGGTTCAATGAAATACCATTTAGTTTTGCGGTGTCTTCATCGACCTTCAACCACACCTTCGGCGTACCCGGTTGCAGGGTTTCCCTTGTGTGCGTGACATGAGGGACACCTGCCAAAATTAGACGTACATCTTCACCAATTGCTTTCAGAGTATCGAGGTTCTCACCATAAACACGCAGCTCAACTGGCGCGGTAAATGGAGGCCCTTGGTTAAGCTTACGTACCAAGATTTGTGCTTCCGGCACCTCTTTATCTAACACCTTTTGCAGCTCAGGAATCAGCGCATTGGCTTGGTCAAAGTTCTCTGTTTTCACCATGGATTGCGAGAAGTACGGCGCGTTATTTTGCCTTGCTTGCAGGTTGTAATAGAAGGATGGGAAGTTTGCACCCACGAGCCAATCGATACGCTCCACTTCTGGATAGCGATGAATGATATCGTCGATTTTTTCAGAGGTGTTTTTGGTGGCGTAAATGCTCGCTTGCGGCGGCATGTAAACCTGAATCTCAAACATGTCTCGGTCTGATGGCGGGAAGAATTGCTCAGTCAGCTGAGACATACTCCAGTAACCGGTAAACGGTACCAATAACACAAGAGCAATCGTGATGATTGGATGCGTCACACCAAAGCGGACAGAAGACGAGAACCAACGCGTCAAAGCCGGGATTCTCAAACCCGTCATGTACCAATGGTGCTGCCCTTTCTTATCGACATCACTGAGTTGTTTCGGCAATAGCTTGGTCGCTAAGCCTGCGATTAAGGTATGCGAGATGATGTAAGAGCCGATCAATGAGAAAGAAACGGTAATCGCAATACCACCGACAAATTCACCCGATGCACCCGGCATCAAGATAATCGGAGCAAACGCCAACACGGTAGTTAAGGTTGAGCCTAATAACGGCACCCATAAATGCTTCAATGCATTCATGGTCGCTTCTGCTCGTTGTTGCCCTTTCAAGCGATAAGCTTGAATGGTATCGACCATCACCACCGCGTTATCAACCATGATCCCGAGCGCCACAATTAGGCCTGTCACCGACATTTGGTTAATCGGTACACCGGTCATTTTCATGATCGACAAGGTCAATAATGAGGTTAACGGTAGAGAAATGGCGACTAAGATCGCGGCACGCACGCCTAAAGTGACAAACAACACAATCAAGATCAGACCAAAACCGATCATCAAGCTTTTGCCTAAATCGTCTAAGCGAGTTTCGGTATAACCTTGCTGATTAAAGAGCACCGTCACCTTAACGTTACTTGGTAACTCTTGCTCAAACTTACCAATCAGAGCATTAGCTCGCGACGTCCAGTTATCGACTCGCAGATCAGGATGCATTCTTGCCGCGACAATCACGCCCGGCTCGCCGTCAATGATCGCAATTTGGTCTTGTGGGGTTTTCTCACCACGTTTCACAGACGCAATGTCTTCCATACGGATGATGTGACCTTTGCTGTCAGTGGCGATTGGCACTTGCTTAATGCGTTCAATAGAATCGAGTTCAGATTTAATTTCTAAGCCAAAGCGAGAATAAGCACTCACTAACTCGCCGGCGGAGTTCTTGGCGTCCGCCCCTTCTAGCGACTCAGCAATATTAGCACTTGAGCGCCCCAACGCGGCTGCATCTGCGGTACGTAAACTGATTTGAATCTCTTCTTGTGGCATCCCGTATTCATCAACGAATTCGGTACCCGACAAAGTTCTTAGTCGCTTAGCGAGTTCTTTGGCATAACGACCCAGCGTTAATCGGTCAGGCTCGCCTGCACCAGACCAGGTTAGAGATGCGATGGTCGTGAAAGCATAGGTGTGGTCACTGTCGAGATCGGGAGAATGAGAGCCCACAGGCAAAATAGATTCAATGTCAGATAGCTTGTCGCGAGCTTGAGACCAAACTGGCTCTGGCTCGGTGATGGTGTCGTTAAGTTCTAGCGTAACAATTGACACGCCCGGCCTTGAGGTTGAGCTCACGAGTTTAACTTCGCTCAGCTCACGCAGCTTGTTCTCGATAACCTCAGTAACTAAGGTTTCAACACGCTCGGCACTGGCGCCGGGGAAACTGGTAGTAATGTTCGCGTAACGGTTGATGATCACCGGATCTTCTGCACGCGGCAACGTCATGAACGCAGAAATACCACTCACCATCAGCAGTGCGGTCATTAAGATAAGCAGTCGAGTGTTGGAAATAATCTCTATTATTTTCATACTATTACCTACTCAGCCGCGCTTGCTGGCTTCACGGTTTGTCCGGGAACTAAACGATGTAAGCCACTGGCAATCACTTGTTCACCGTCTTCAATCGCCCCACTCACGTATGCTTGTTGATTGTTGGCAAACAACACTTGAACACTTCGGCGCTCAACTTTGTTGTCTTCACCAATCACAAAGATGTTCCACACACCGCGCAATCCATCAATCAAACCCGTTAATGGCACCCAGTAGCCTTGGTCGTCAATCTGTTCGTCAAATTTCAGATAGGCAAGTTGTCCTTCTAATACCGCTGATTGTTCAGGAAACAGATAACGCAAACCGACACTGCGAGACTGTGTGTCAACCATTGCGCCCGGATTCAACAGGCTCACAACGAATTCATCTCGCCCGACGCGAATACTTGGTGCGGAAAGTGAAGTAACCTTTTTCATTTGATGGGCAGGGATACCGATAAAGGCTTCTTTCCCTTCAGAGGCAAGCAGTGTAAGAGTTGGATTCCCTACATTCACTACATCTCCAAGCGAGACAAAACGGGTTGCGATGGTCCCTGAATATGGCGCACGAACTGTCGATTTCACCAGCTTCAATTGATTGCCTTTTACCGAGGCATCAATACGCAGTAAGTTCGCCTGTAACACGCGTTGCTCACTGGTTAACGAATCAATCTCAGCTTCGGCACTGAAGCCTTTCGCTTTCAATGAACGTTGACGTTTAAGGTTCGCAGCCACCAAACTCAATTGAGCTTTGACTTCTTCAGCCTGCGCTTTCAGTTGGCTAGACTCGGTTTCCAAAAGTTGGGTATCCAGTCTGATCAACGGCTGACCCGTTGTGACTGTGTCACCGACATCCACCAGAATCTCGTTTACTTTTCCGGCCAACTCAAAACCTAAATTGGCCTGTTGACCCGCCTTAACCACACCGACATATTCGCGTTGTACTGCATAAGAGGAAGACAGCGCCAAGGCCATCGTTTCCACCGTTAAAATGGTTTGGACGCTCGATGCCGTTTCAGCGGTTGAATCAACCGACTCTTGGGCTTGTTCCTTTTCGCCACATCCAACAAGAAAAGCCGACAACGCCACTGCCACTGCGCTTCCCTTCATCAATTTATACATACGTACTGTTCCTATGCGGTACTCAATTATGTTCTTTTTTTAGACTAACCAAATCAAACTAGACTGTCTAGTTTGATTGTGTTAAAAATACGTTTCATCGTTAATGATTGATAAAACCATCACAAAAAGCATAATGCTTAGCGTAAAACGAGACACATAGAACTGAGCACCAACAGGCGCTAAGCAACGAGACAAACTAGGTAACGAGACAACACTAAGTAACGAGAAGCAAGCACGTGACTAAAATCATCAAGAGTGAACAGAAGAGATCGCAGATCTTAACCGCAGCCAGCCAACTTTTCTCTGAACATGGCTTCAAGATCAATATGGATCAGATAGCCAAAGCAGCGAACGTTTCTAAGCAAACGGTCTACTCTCACTTTAAAAACAAAGACGAACTTTTCGAAACCTGCATGCAAACCAAGTGTGCGGAGCGAGAACTCAGTCCTGCAGCCTTTGATATGGATGCTGCGGTGGGTGATGAGTTGGTGAAGTTTGGTGTGAAGTTTCAGGATTTATTACTTGATGAACAATCTAGACAAACCTTTCAAAATGCCATTAGCCAAGCGAATACGCATCCAGAGATCGCCTCTATCTATTTAGAAACTGGGCCTCAGAAAACCACCAAATTACTTGCTGATTATTTGCAGTCGAAAATAGATTCTGGTGATCTCACACTGTCGACATCAAGCTCGCCAGTCATTGCAGCCAGACAACTGCTGCTTATGTTCCATGGTAAGTCAGCGTATTGGGGATTCTTCGGACACGATAGCGGAGAATCTGAAGAAGAAAGACTTCACTACACTCGCGAGTGTGTCGCGCTATTCTTAAACGGCAATCAGCCTCGTTAATCGTTCAAGGTTCATGTCGCCGTTAGCTCGCATTTGAAACTGACTCAAGAAGTAACTCATAGAAACGTTTAGCAGCAGGGCCTGTCTTGGCTCCTTTTGGTAAAGTCAGGTGCAGCGGAACGTGATACCCACTGCCATTTTCGACATTCAACACAGTGAGCTTGTCACTTCCTCGGCTTTCAACAATGTGCTTTGGTAGTCGACAATACCCGACTCCCTGCTCTACCGCGCCAAACGCATGGTCGAAATTGTCCACCGTAATACGCTGACTCGACTTCAACCAGCCCACATCCTGTTTGTTCCCTTGCTTTTTGCTGCCTTGACTAGTTTGAGCACCTAAATCTCGCACCACAATTTGCGGCAAAGACGACAGTTGATTCAACGACACTGAAACGGCACTTGCTAACGGATGTGAGCTAGCAACTACTGGCTCCATCATCGTAAAACCAAAGGCTTCGGCTGAGTAATTAGTAATAGGCAAGTTGATGATAGCCACATCAGCCAGTTCTTGAGTCACCATTTCGGTTGTTTTAGACAGAGACGTTTCAATCACTTGTATCGATGTGGTGTTGTTCTCCGTCAAAAATGTAGCCATCGGTTGATAAAGGCGTTCAAGGCAGCACAAGTGATCAACAGCAACCACAATTTCAGACTCAACACCTTTCGCCAGCTGTTCACTGATCAACTCTAGCTCGCGAGCTTGTTCCAACATACTGCTCGCACGGCGTAACAGTGATTTCCCATCCTCCGACAAGACCGCCCTACGACCTTCAACCTGCACTAAAGTCACGCCTAATTGGTCCTCCAATTTTCTCAGCGCATAAATCAGCGTGGTATGGCTCTTGTTCAATTGCACTGCCGCCGCCTGAATGCTGCCTGCACGGTCAATTTCGTAAAGCGTTTGCCATTGGTCGAGGGTGGTTTTCAATCTCATCGGTCTAAAATCCTGACAGTTAATAACTATATTATGAACTTTTCTGTCTGTTTTTTACAGGTAATATCTATTTCAACAGGCAATCAAGCCTCCTATGTTTTGCGAAATGACCATGAGTCTCAGCGCAATACCAAGTAACTGTTTGGAGAAATAACCATGAAATTATTACAAGTCGATTTTGAATTTAGCGGCCCATTTGGTGAAGAGATGTCAAACGCACTCGTTGACCTAGCAAAGTCTATTAACAACGAACCGGGCATGATCTGGAAAATTTGGACAGAGAACGAAGCAGAAAAACTGGGCGGTGGTGTCTACCTTTTTGAAGACCAACTCAGTGCAGAGACGTACCTAGCGATGCATAGCGCTCGCTTAAAAGAGATGGGGGTTGAAGAAGTGCGTGGTGTGATTTTTGACGTCAATCAGCCATTAACTACCATTAATAAAGGCCCAATCAACGGTTAATCAAACTTGTTCATTCGCTGAATGACAACAAAGATACTGAATAGCTAAGTAATAAATAGAGAGATACGTAATGAACAACAAAACTTTTCTTAGCCTACACGGCATTATTTACGCAGGGTTTGCCATCGCACTGTTTTTTATCCCAACGGTAATGTGGCCCATGTACGGCGTAGAGATCAATGATAAGTACGCGTACTTTCTCTCTCAACACACCAGTATATTTTTGGGTGGTATCGCTGCAATAAGCTGGCTGCTTAGAGACATTGAACCTGGCTTGTCCGCTAAAAAGCTCATCCAAGGCTTGGTGGTTACAAATATGCTCGGCGCCATCATCACATTGTATGCGGCATTTACAGGAATATTTGTTGGCTTCGGCTGGAGTGATCCGGCGTTCTTCCTTTCACTATCGGTGCTCAGCGTGTTGCAGGTTCGTCGACAAGGCTAGTTCATACAAAACCAAACCAAACCAATAAAAAAGGAACAGATGCACTCATCATCTGTTCCTTTTTCTCAATCAACTGTCGTTAACCTAGCGCGCTCAGCTTATTTACCGTGCTCAACGTAAATCAATTCATCAGTATTGAAGCCACGCTCTTTAGACATCGCTTTGAACTTCTCCATCACTCCTGGTGCAACCTCTGGTGTTCTTGAAAGTAACCACAAGTAGTCGGTATCTGGGCCCGAAACAAACGCATATTGGTATCCCTCTTTGTCCAATTCAAACACCACATAAGCGCCGTAGAAAGGGCCAAAGAAAGACACTTTCAAATAGCCTTGTTCGCTGCCTTCAACAAAGTACGCCTTGCCTTCCGCCTCATTCCATTCGCCATCTTCCGCCGAATAGCCGCGGTTAATCACCTTAACGCCACCATCATCACGCAAGCTATATTCGGCACTGATGTTATCTAAGCCACGCTCAAACGAGTGGTCTAAACGAGCCACTTCGTACCATTTGCCCAAGTATCTATCCAATTCAAACTGTTGAACGGGCTTTACTGTTTCAGGCATGCCCACGCAACCACCCAATAGAATCACACTAAGCAGCAATAATATTTTTTTCATCCTAACCTCGGCTTGTTTTTATTAGTAATGCGAGTAAGCCTTGTGAAAACATAAACTTACATCCTTGGTAATACGTTAAATCCATTTTTAAAGTTCACCTAACTGTAATTTATTCAGAATCTTATGTGAATCGTTTAGTCTGCGAATGAATCAATGGTGTTTCATTGATGTTCGATATTGAGTCGGAGTCACCACAAAATATACGGCAAGTTAACTTAATCAGGAGAGCAACTATGGACACTTTATTATTAAAAATCCGCGATATGATTCTTACCACTCGCTTTCTATACTTACTAAACAGTGGAACATGGAATAAATAACAATGAACAATAAGCTCACTTTGCCACGCACTGCATGGATTGCATTATTCGCTAGCCTAGTCTCTGTGCCATCGGCTTTTTCTCAAAGCCTAACCGCAGACCAGATCTTTACCAATGCCGACATATATGGGCATCGCGAGTCAGACTCGATCGTTACCCATAAAGGCAAGATCATCTTCATCGGTGACCACACTCAGGCGCAATCTTTTCAAGGTCAGAGTACCGATGTCATCGACTTGGAGAATGCCTTTGTTTTGCCGGGGTTCATTGATAATCATAACCATGTGTTTGAAGCCGCCTCAGAGCTGGGTGGCAATTGCGAACTAGACTCTGAAGCCACATTAGAAGAGCAAATCCCTTACTTAGAAGCGTGTAAAATCAATGCCGAAACCAATGGTCGAGGCTGGCTGATGGGTTATGGCTTTTCTCTTGAGTCGACACTCGACAGCGACTCTGAATACACACCACTTGAGATCATCGACAGTATTTTCCCTGATCGCCCCGTGGTGCTTATGGAGCAAACCTCTCACTCTATGTGGGTCAACTCAAAAGCCTTAAAAATAGCCAGAATAAGCCAACAATCTCCTGATCCACAAGGTGGCGCTTATTTAAAAGACCAAGACAGCGGCAAGCTCAATGGCATCTTATTAGATAATGCTGGCGACCAAATTATGGAGATGGCGTGGAACAGCCAAAGCGAGCTCTTTGAACAAAGCTACCAAGGGTTAATGTTCGGACTTGAAGAAGCCGCTGCGCACGGCATTACCACCATTGGTGACGGCCGGATGTATTGGAAACGAGGTTGGTACGACGTTTGGCTAGAAGCGGAGCAAAACCAAGATTTGACGGCTCGCGTGTCATTACGCCCTTGGGTTTACCCATCAATGGCGATATCCTCTCAATTAGAAGTATTCAAGAAGATGTATTCCGATGATGAAAGCCGTCTGTTGCTCGTTGATCAGGTAAAAATGTACAGCGATGGCATCTTCATTAACGGTACAGCAAAAACACTCGCGCCCTATTTAGATACCTATCTGCCACAGTCTCCCAATGGCCTAAACTACATTCCACCAGCACAGATGAAAGAGTGGCTAACCGCGCTCGATAAAATCGGTTTTAGTGCGCACATTCATGCGATTGGTGATGGTGCCGTTCGTGAATCTCTTGATGCGATAGAAAGCGTGCGTAAACAAGGTTCGCAAAAGCCTTATACCCTAACCCACATAGAGTTAATCAATGATGAAGACGTTACCCGCTTCAAGCAGCTCAATGTCTCGGCGGACTTCCAAGTCGGTTCCGATTACGTAGCCAAACATCAACACCAATGGGCCGAAGCTTTCCTTGGTGCTCGCCGTGCCAAAGCCATGATGAACTTAGACGCGATACTTAAGACTGATGCCAACATCACATTAAGCAGTGATTGGAACGTACACGACATCAACCCATTGGTCGGCATCGCGAACAGTTTAATCATGGGTAAAACGGGCCTAACTGATATCTACACGGCTATCGACGCTTACACGATTAATGCCGCTTCTAGCTTGGGCATCGACGACGTCACTGGATCTATTGAGGTAGGAAAATCAGCGGACTTCGCGATTCTCAACAAAGACATCACTACAGTATCGGCAAGACAAATAGCCAAGACTCAGGTGTTGATGACAGTGTTAAGAGGGGATGTGGTTTTCGAAGACGCTGCTTTCAAAGACATAAATTAGCAAACCAACGTTCGACACAAAGCCGTTTGCTACTAGTTAATATGCTATCCGTTAGCTCACTTCCAATTGGCTCGCTAAAAAGTATCAGGGAAATACAAGGTTAAGCTTGCTCAGCGACCTTGATATTTCCCTCTCTTTTAACAATGTAGCTCGTTACAAAGATCAGTGCTGAACACAGTACACATAAGTAGATGGGATACATAGGGTTCAAGGTTGAAGTAAATGCAAGCAATGAAGCAACGCCATAGCCTAGAGTATGAGACATGGCGATGTACCCTGCGGCTGCGCCCGGTGTACCACTTTGCTTTTCAGTGGCAAACAACGTGTAAGCAGGAACAAGCAACGCTGCGCCAATCGCTGTCAGTACCATCGCCACAGCTAACGCCCACATACTGGGAATCAAGAACACTCCAAAGCCGACAAGCAAACCCAATGCCCCCCAACGGTACATAACAAACGGTGTCAGCTTTTCTTTTTTGATAACCAAGAGTTGAGTAGCAAAAGTACAGGCAGCACTGATAGTCAAAAGAATCCCGATCGTGTCACTTATTTGATCGGTAGGCCAACGGGTGATCGAATAGATAAGTGGAGAAAAACTGTATTGCAACAACGCGACTGCGGCACACAACAACAACCCGCAAGATAAAAAAGGCAGTAATGTTTTATTCGGTAACCAAGGTGCTTGCTCTATTCCTTCAGCCTTCCGAGTTTCTTCTTTAGGGGTTGGTAACAACATCGTGACAAGTAAAGCAACACACGGTAAAAAGATCATCACGATCAGGGGAGCAAAAGGCGATAACTTTAACGCTAAAATGGAGACCAAAGGCCCAATTAATCGACCAACACTTAGGCCAAGACTCACTGATGTAATGGCCTGTAAACGGTTCTTCTCACCACACAATAATATCGCCCAATGCTGACTCGCAGGCACCATTCCAGACACCGTACAACCATAAATAATTCGCGTGACCACCAGCCCAATCAAACAAAACACGAATGCCTGCCCCTGTTTGCTAAACATGGCGAAATAGCACAACAAAGCAAAGCTGACGGCCATGCCTATCAGTGCTTGAATGACTACTTTTTTAGGGCCATATTTGTCGCTCTGCCTTCCCCAAAACGGCGCAGATGGCAGAAATAATATGCTTCCTATTGCGATAAGAATCGACCACGTAGGCAAGCTAAATGAAGACTGTTCCACAAGAAAAGGCAGGGAAACGAGTAAGCCGTTTTGCCCAATTCCCATAAGAGCCGAAGCAAGACCAATAGCCAATAGTTGAATTTTTTTATTTTGTATCACAGACATAAACTCGAAGGCGCTAGATAAGGTTGGTAGGTTCGTAGTGGGCACGAGCACATTACAATGATAAATAGATTGATTTAGCGAATAATTATCATTTTGATTTCACTGTGTTACATTAGCGGCTAGCAGCCCATAACTCAACTTCATATTGCATTATGTACACACTTACCAATGCCTCGTTCGAAATCGACGGTAAGATAATCCTTTCGCCAACGACTTTGACCTTTGAACCAAAGAAGATCACCACCTTGCTTGGCCATAATGGATGTGGCAAATCGACACTCATTAAACTGTTAAGTCGACAAAACACGCCAACAGAAGGTGGCGTTTTCTTCAATGAGCAACCACTCGCCTCATACAGTAACCTTGAATTTGCACACCAAGTCGCCTACCTGCCGCAGCACCCACCGATTACTGATGGCGTGACCGTTCGTGAACTGGTTTGCTTTGGCCGTTATCCATGGAAAGGCGCATTTGGACGTTACAGCAAAGATGATTATGCCATCGTAGACGAAGCGATTGAGAAAGTTGGCCTTAACGCCTTTTCTGACCGATTTGTCGCGACACTTTCCGGCGGAGAAAGACAAAGAGCTTGGGTCGCCATGCTGCTTGCTCAGCAAAGCCAATGTATTTTGCTTGATGAACCAACCTCAGCACTCGATGTCGCGCACCAGCATGAATTGCTCGCTTTAATCAGAGAGCTTAATCAGTCACTCGGCTTAACCGTGATCATGGTGCTTCATGATGTGAACATGGCCGCCAAATTCAGTGATCATTTGATTGCGCTTCATTCTGGGAAAGTGATTGCTTCCGGTTCGCCTAAAGATTTGATGACGCCAGAAACACTAATGCAAATCTACGGAATGGAGCTTGCGCTCTTTAAACACCCTGAGACAGGGCAACCTATCAGCTACATCCCTTAAATCAAAAGGAACCTGTTGTGAAAAAGTTCATCACCATGCTGTTCACAGTATTAGCTTTCAACGCCCTTGCTCTAGAGAGCGTTCACGCACTAGAAATCAAACATGAAATGGGCAGTGTCTCTTTCGATGCTACACCTAAAAAAGTGGTGGCTTTAGATTGGGCACTCACCGAAACCGTATTAAGCCTAGGCGTTGAGTTGCAAGGTGTGGCAGACGCACAAGGTTATCAGCAATGGGTGGTAAAACCTGCGTTAAATGCAGACGTGACAGATGTGGGATCTCGAAGAGAACCAAACCTAGAGCTACTAACAGAACTCAAACCTGACGTCATTTTAATCAGTGAGCATATGGCGGCGGCCTACCACCAGCTCAATAAAATCGCACCTGTCTTGGTTTACAGTGTCTACAGCAAAAAGAAACAACCTCTTGAATCCGCAACTTCGGTTACCCTCTCTTTAGGCAAGCTATTTAACAAAGCACAACGCGCCCAACAAGTGATTGATGAGACAAACAAGAGATTAAGCGATAATGGTGAAAAAATACGTGCCGCAGGCAACTCAGACAAACCACTGATTTTTGCACGCTTTATCAACGACAAAACCTTACGCATTCATAGCCAAGGTTCATTGGCGCAAGCCACCATAAGCAGCATGGGTCTTAAAAACGACTGGCAAGAGCAGACAAACCTCTGGGGTTTTACCACTACAGGTACTGAAAGACTCGCTGAACACCAACAGACGAATGTGATGATCTTTGGCCCGCTAACGGAAGAAGAGCATAAGAAACTGACTCAATCTCCTCTTTGGCAAGCGATGGCGTTTACGCGTACAGACTCCGTTTACGAACTTCCTACCATCTGGACCTTCGGTGGGCTAATCGCCGCTCAAAGGTTTAGTGACCACATTACCGAACTGCTTATCCAAAAATAATGGCTACCGCAAAGATCGAAAAAACCGTCACCGGGCGATTCAGTATCAAGGCAGCGGCACTACCTGTCGCTGCTGTTTTGTTGATCAGCTCGCTACTGCAAATTACCGCTCCTTACTCGCAAGGGGTTGGCTTGATTTGGGATACGCTGTTTCACTTTGATTCTTCAAATTATCAGCATCTGATTACTCACCTCACCTATTTACCTAGGCTTACCGTCGCTCTCATTTGTGGTTTTGCACTGGCAGTCGCTGGGTGTGTGATGCAATTTGTACTGCGTAACCCCATTGCCTCACCTACCACATTGGGTGTTGCTGCGGGCGCAGAACTCGGCATGGTATTAGGGATCCTTTTAATTCCTGCTAACCTAGCTATCCCAGGGTTTATTCCCGCTTTCATTGGGGGCTGCCTTGCAACAGGCTTAGTTTTTACCTTAAGTTCTGCACGAGGCTTTTCACCATTACACATGGTGTTAGCCGGTATGGTGGTCAGCCTATTTTTAGGCTCACTCAACACCATGTTGCTCATGCTGCATGAACAACGGCTTACCAGTATTTTTGTTTGGGGTGCCGGTGTACTGAATCAGAATGATTGGTCGAGCGTGCAGGTTCTCATACCTTTAGTCTCGATCCCGACGCTGTTATTACTGGTTTTACAGCGTCCATTATCAGCGCTGCAATTTGGCGATAATGTCGCCACTTCGCTTGGTGTAAACATCAAACAAATCAAATTGCTTTGCTTATCGTTGGCGATCTTTATTACTGCAGCCGTAGTCAGTGAAGTAGGCTTAATCGGATTCGTTGGCATTGTGGCTCCAGCTATCGCTAGGCTTATCGGTATAAGAGCACTCGCGAAACAGATTCTGGTCAGCGGGTTGGTAGGCAGCTTCATTCTATTGATTGTGGATTTATTGATTCAGCCCTTCTCTGGCTTCGGTGGCGAACTGCTCCCTACCGGCGCAATGACGGCGCTACTGGGTGCTCCTTTCTTATTGTGGTTACTGCAACGTACCAAGCTGCAGTCCGATCTCAAAAACCGCAGTGAAACCATTGAGCACTACAAATTCGTCAGTACGCGTAAAGTACTGGCCGCGATGTCAGTGCTGTTGATGGTAATGTGTGTTCTTGCTCTTACAGTAGGTAAAAACCAGTTCGGTTGGAATGTTGAACTCAACCCATCGCTATTCGATCTACGTCTACCGCGTGTATTAGTCGCGCTATTGGCAGGGATCGGGCTTGCGTTTGCAGGCACGATTATTCAACGCATCTCAAACAACCCAATGGCGAGCCCCGAAGTATTGGGGATCAGCTCAGGGGCTGCTCTGGCGTTAGTGCTCGGCACACTATTTGGCACTGCAGTCGGCCGAGAAGAGCAAATGCTGCTTGGTACACTCGGCGCAACTTCAGTGACTGCCGTGGTTTGGTTGATGGGAAGAAAACACAATTTCGCCCCAACGCAAACCTTGTTAACGGGCATCGCGCTAAGTGCAGGGCTCGACGCTCTCCTGCGCATCACAATGAGCTCGGGTAATGAGAATGCAACCGCGCTCCTCACTTGGCTTTCAGGATCGACTTATTTAGTCGCGAATCAAGATGTCATTTTGCTCGCCGTTGGGGTTACCATCATCAGTGCAGTGGCGCTGTCGTTGAATCGCTGGATAGAGCTGATTAACTTAGGCGACGTCACCACAAGCAGCCTAGGTATGAACACAACCGCTGTTCGATTGGCTTTGCTTTTGCTTGTCGCGGCACTAACAACTCTGTGCACCATCGTCATTGGGCCATTAAGTTTCATTGGATTATTGGCGCCGCACATGGCGCGTTCGCTTCACCAATATCGCGCGATTCCTCAAATGCTCACTGCAGCATTATTAGGCGCTATCATCATGGTTGCTGCCGACTGGATTGGTCGTACGCTATGGTTCCCTTGGCAGTTCCCTGCAGGTCTATTAGCCTCTCTGATTGGTGGCGGCTACTTCCTCTATCTAATGAGAAAATAAGCACACACGAGAAGTCACTTTCTCCGCTTAAAGCCCCGTTTGAAGCCTCTATTTGAAGTCGAGGCTTTAAGCGGGCTCTCTTCTTACCCACTCATCAACACACTTGCCAACAAAGCTATCACTAACCGATCAATTCCCTATGAACCGCTAAATTACCAACCAACCTATCCATTGCAACAGGTCGACTAACATTGTCTTTTGGTTACAAAAACACAATTTATGGTATTTAAGCCTTTTTGTGTTTACCATGGAATCAAGATTAAACACATACTCTGAGCGTCATGGACACAACGACAATTACAAAGCTCCAACAAAATTTGTTATTCAAGGTCATCGCGAGGCTAAAAGCCGACAACGCGAAAGCGGGAAGCAGCCTAAACGAATCATCTTTGGCGCAGCAATTCGAAGTATCAAGAAGCCCTATTCGAGCGGTGCTAAAACACTTGTCAGCGCAAGGCATCACTAAAGTCGTCCCTTATAAAGGGTCTGTATTGCAAACCGATGCGGCAGATATCGAAATTTCAGGCCAAGACAACGACCAACAACCTCGCCAAGAACAATTATACCTGCGCGTACTCATGGATTTATTCTTTAGTGAGTTAGGTCAGTCGTTTTCCGAGAAAGACCTGCAACAACGTTATGATGCCAACCGTGGTGAGATGCAAAGCGTACTGCGCCTGTTAGAAAGCGATGGTATTTTTCGTCGCAGTCCAGGATACAAATGGCAGCTTGATGGTGTGTTGAACACCTTAGAAAGACACACCGAAAGTTATCGCTGTCGACTCATTTTCGAGCCTGCAGGCCTACTCGAACCAACATGGACACTTGATAACAGTGCAATTGAAAGCTGCCGAGATCGCCATGCTCAAGCGATTAACGCCCCAGAATCAGTCAACGCCAGTCAACTCTTTAGCCTCAGTGCCGAGTTTCACGAGCAACTTGCCGCATGTTCAGGAAATCGCTTCTTATTGAGCACCATGCAACAACATAATCGCCTACGTAAAGCGACCGATCTCGTCTCGATGCACATTCAATCTTCGGTCACTAAATCGTGCCAGCGTCGCCTAGAGATCATCGAATTGGTGCTAGAAGGTGACAACCAAACGGCCTCGACAAAATTAGCTCAGCTACTGGAAAATGACATTCGAGTCATGAAACGCACCTACAACGACGTAATGACGGTCTCTATGGAGCAGCGAGAAAGTTTAATCAACAGCATCATTGCAAAAAACCGTTAACTACGTGAGCAGTCAAATCATGGCTGCCCTTATCGTGTCCTTCTACCATCGAAAATGCCATTCTGACTTCATGAACACACGAGGCCTGTTTACCTTTCGTTGTTAAATTTTGTTCAAAAGATCAACAGGCCCTAATACCTGCACTTTCACACCTTCTGAATTATATGGTTCACACCCGCTTAAACACTTGCGGAACAAGGCACTGGCTCTGTTCCGCCCGAGTGACTAACCCTCCCGGCAAACAAGTGTTTCCAAATCTAAAAAATAAAATTGCATTTTCATATTGTATTTTCGCAACAAAAACACAATAATAATGATTCTTATTTAGAATTGATAAACTTAACGATAATACTTCGTACTTTAACTATTGAAGTAGTAACCGCTTAGGTGGCGTGAATGCGAACGTATACAAGCTTGAAAGATATCGAGATGAGTATGTTTGGGGCCATAAGTAAGTGACCACTGTTAACCTCTTTTCTAATTTAGGAGGCTTCATTTATTACTAACCAGTAAAGATGAACGCTTGTTTACTTATAAAAAACAAAGTCATTGCACAAATATGAGTCTTTGTGCAGCCTTTTATTGATCAAGATTGAGAACAAAATGAAAACCGAAAAAGGAAGTTTCAAGCTTTCCACCGTTACGCTAGCGATTGTCGCAGCAAGCACAGTGTTTACAGCCCAAGCACAAGAATACACAACCGAAGAAAACATGGTGGTTGTCGCTAGCCGAACACCAAAAGCGATCAGCGATATTCCGGGAACAGTTTGGTACATCGACGCAGATAAAATCGAACAGGAATACCGTGGTGGTAAATCATTAGGTGAAATTCTATCGGCGAGCATTCCCTCTTTAGATGTAAGCAGCGGCGCTCGTACTAACTATGGTCAGAATCTACGTGGCCGTAAGATGCTCGTTATGATCGATGGCGTATCACTGCAATCCTCTCGCCAAATCAGCCGCCACTTAGATTCAATCGACCCATTTAACATTGATCGCATCGAAGTGTTATCGGGTGCAACATCTATCTACGGTGCCGGTGCTTCTGGTGGTGTCATCAACATCATCACCAAAAAAGCACAAGGTGAAGAGTTAGAATTCGAATCTTATGTCGGTGGCTCATCGGGCTTTAATTCAGGTGAAGATTTCGATTACAAAGTCGGTCAATCTATCTCTGGCGGTAACGACAAAGTTCAAGCTCGCTCTTCTGTGGTTTACACCGAGACACAAGGTGTATTCGATGCAGATGGCGATATTGTTACTCCTGACATTTCACAAGGCTCACTGCAGTTCAACAAGACGGTAGATTTCCTGACAACTGTCGGCGTGAACCTGTCTGAGACCAAAAAGCTCAACTTCCTAGCACAATATTACGATAGCCAGCAAAACTCTCCTTACGGTCTATACATCACCGGGCGCGATTTTGTTGACGTACGTAAAGGGTTTTACTCGGATCGCGAACACGGAACTGAGCGCATCATGCTGAGTGCCTCTTACGTCGATGATCAATTCCTTGGGCATCAGTTTATTGCTGAAGCTTCATACCGTAAAGAAGACCAAACTTACACGCCTTACTTCCAATCTTCTGGTCAACAAATTACCGATGTTATTTCATTAAAAACAGCACTGGCTAAGAGCTTCAATAAGTTCAATATTGTTTATGGTATCGATGCGTATCAAGATCAACTTGATAGCAATCAAGCGCTTTACGATCGCACCATTGCGAACAATTCAGGCAACTTAGTCAACAAGACCTATGCACAAGTGGGTCGCTATGCAGGTGTTAAAGTCAGCTCTATCGCAGGCTTTATACAATCTGACTATGCGATCACCGATGATTGGACGGTGGAAGGTGGATTCCGCTACCAATACATCTCTAACAAGATTGATGATTTTGTCGGCTACAGCCAGCAGAAGAAAATTGCTGCTGGTAAAGGCAAAACAGCAGACGCAGTACCAGGTGGTGAAACTGATTACGGTGTTGGCTTATTTAACCTAGGTACGATCTACCACCTTAATAACGAGTCTCAAGTTTGGGCAAACTTCTCGCAAGGTTTCGACCTTGCAGACCCAGCTAAATACTACGGACAAGGCAGCTACAAGCTCGTTGGTGATCACTGGAAACTCAACGACAGCATCAACGTTAATGACTCAAAAATGTCTGGTATCAAAACCAACAGTTTCGAGTTAGGTTACCGCCTTGATACTGGCGAGCTAAGCTTGCAAACCGCGGCTTATTACTCACAATCTGACAAATCAGTGAAGTACAACGGAAAGACATTGCTGATTGAAAACATCAATGACAAAAAGCGAGTGTACGGGCTAGAGGCGATGGCTTCTTACTGGGTACATGACAACATTCAACTGGGCGCTTCTGGTCACTACGTCACCTCTGAAGTGAAAGGTAACGACGGTTGGAAAGATGTATCTGCAGGAAGTGCAAGTACTTCTAAAGCAAGTGCTTGGGCAGGTTGGTATGACACAGACCTATCTGTAAAAGTACAAAGCCAAACTATGTTTGATTACGAAGACGACAAAAACAAACTTGATGGCTACACCGTGTTTGATCTAGTGAGTACGTATCAGCTTCCTGTCGGTAGTCTAGGTTTTGGTATTCAAAACTTACTGAACAAAGACTACACCACTGTTTGGGGTCAACGTGCTCAAATCCTTTACTCGTCTCATTACGACTCAGCAGCGTATGACTACAAAGGCCGCGGCCGTACTTACACTCTGAACTACCAAGTTAAGTACTAATTAATCGGTCTGCATAAGCTGAATTAGTCGCCCACTCTGAAGTGTGGGATGGCTAAAAGACAAAAAGGGTTGGCAAACATGCCAACCCTTTTCAATTGAGAGTTCATTCCGAACTCCCCTATGTTTAATTCTACTTATGCTTAAGCTGTCTTTTCTTTCAAGTTTGATTCTTGTTTATCATCAAGCGCAAAGTAGATCTTCGATACAATTACTTCAGTAATGAGAATCGTAAATACCACGGCGAAGAACGCCACTACACCATTCCAAGGGCCTGTAAAGCTCACCTTCTCGCCGAACAATAAGTTAATCGCTTCTAGCATCACGAACTTTGAACCCACCAAGATGATGTAAGTAGTGATGGCGCGATAAACCTTAGGCCCGGTACCCGGTTTACTTTTGAAGTGCTCAGCAATCTTGTGCTCTAAGCCAATAGAGAGCTTCAACAATAACTGCAGTAATAACGCTGCTATCAAAGAAATAGTGAAAGACTCAATGTTGACGAAGTCCCAGTACTCATCGAAAAAGTTAAGTACCACTAAGTCCACCAGCACAGCTAACGTGTAACCTACAAATAGACGTTGTGGTGTGTTGAACCCGTAAACTTTGTCTGATTTAGTCATTCTGTCTCTCTCTAATTTGATAAGTCGCCTTGATTTGAAATACATCTTAGCGCTCGAAAAGGAGCAAAACTTACCATTTTGTGACACCACCAATAATCATTATTCAAATTAATGATTCGACAGAAACCCCCCTTCCTTCTCTTATAGCAATAGCAAAAACACACCCAATTCATCACTGTCACCAAATGGCCATTCTTCAAATGCTGCCCCCATATGATGACTCCATCAGCGACACACACTCATTTCCAAAAGGTGCAGACTATGAAAAAGCTAATCACTAATGTGAACGTATTTAACGGTGTTGATAACAACTTAATCGAGAGCGTATCAGTCCTCATCGAGGATAACTTGATCACCCAGATTAGAGAAATTAACTTCCATTCTACGAGTTAGTTTCCGTTTTTCGAATTAATTCCCACTCTATGAATCAATTTACATTCACGTATTACCCACCCAAATAACAACCACACAAGAAACAAAATGGAATACCAACCTGTAAAAATTAAAAATAAACAACCTCTAATTACTTCGTAAAAACACAGAGTAAAGGGAATTATTTCAGCATGGGAAACTCTAACTAAATGTTAAGTGATAATTTATCTGGAGGTGCTATTTTAATATAACCTTGTCAACCCCACGCCCTTAAATTGCACATAAGACAATTTATAAAAGTAAATACTATTAATAATTTTTTGTAATCAGGAATTAACAATGAGACTGTTGTTGTACTCGACATGTGGTGTTCTGAGTTTTCTAGGCATATTTGGACTAGCTGCGTTGTATATTGTTTATTAATTTGTAATCTACTTTTACAATTAATATTTAAATGATAGAAAGCCCTAATCAATAGGGCTTTTTATCCATCAAAGATAATAATTAAGTTATCGTAAATTTATTCTATTTACTTTTCTCTTCTAGCTTAGCCTTTACTATTGGATATAGTTTTTCGTATGGCAAGTAGCCGGGGAGCAATGTTCCATCAATTAGCATCGCTGGTGTACCCCGAACACCCAGCCTCGTAAATAAGTTATAGTTTTCGGCAACTTCAATCGCTATTTCACTGTCTGAAGAAACATAATCGGTGGCTTTGTTCTTCTTCGCTACTTTCATTATCGAACGAACGTTGTGAATACCAGGCTTACTGATCAACATCTCTTCAACTGCTTTGTATTTTTCTTTGTCATTGTTCCAGACATTGAGTCCAAAAGTTGCTGAGTTCAATGGCGAATCTCTCTCCTTTAGAGGGATATAAATATTTATCACCTTGATGTCATTAGGGAACTCATCCGCTATTTTTCGAAGAACAGGGTCTAATTTTTTACACCACGGGCAACTAAAATCAGTCATATTTACGATCGTCAGTTTTGGATGTTCGGAACCATACCAAGGGTGATGTGGGTTGTTATAAATAAAGTCATGACTCTCAACTAACGTTTTATCAAAGCTACTTTGTTGATCTATGTAAGCAGCTAGACTGTCGTGAACTGAATCGATAATACCTTCGTTCGTTTCTAACATTTGCGTTATCTCGGCAATCTTTTCTTGTTTTGTCATTGCGAAAGTGACGGGTGAGAAAGCCAGAGTAACCAATAGTGTGATGATGCTTTTTGTAATGAATTTCATATTTTTCCCATTAATACTTAGCTAACCAAAGTCGGGCTGCGATACCTATTGGCGTAGTAATTCCTGAAGTAACACTTGTTACTTTTCCATCATTAATAACAATGAGTGTTGGCGTTAAGGATATTCCCCAATCGCGTGCAATTTTACCTTGAGCGTCATTAATGTTGTCGTAGCTATACCCTTTAGCATTCATATAGCGTTGAACTCTTTCATCTTTACCCGAAGTCAGTGATACACCAACGACGGGATAGCTCGATGAAAACCAATCAACCACTGGCGTCACAAATTTGCAGGCGACGCACCATGTCGTCCAAAAATAAACTAATACCGGCTCTTTCTTACTCATCTCTATTACATCTATCGGTTTACCGGATAACGACATCCCAACCATTGGCGGAACGTTCTGCATTGGAACGTCTTTTGTACGCCAATAATCAACACCAAAGACCACGACCAATGCAAACAAGGTATACAGTAATGCCGATCTCAACTTCTGCTTTTTGGTCTGAGGTTTTGCCTTAGCTTTTTTTCTCATCATTCGTCACCACCTTTTGCTTTCTCAATGGCTTCCATAACCGCATCACTGGTTAAGATGACAGGAAGCTCAATACCTTCCGGAGCGTTAGGGCCATAAACCATGTTGAACGGAACACCGAAACGGTTGTGATCTTGTAGGTATGACGTGACACTATCACTTGGGACTGTCCAATCGCCCTCCATCGGCACTACATCACCTTCAGTCAATACGCTGTAAACAGGATCTTGTAAGAGAACCCCGATCTTGTTTGCTTTACAAGTCACGCACCAATCAGCGGTAACATCAACGAAAACTACTTTGTCGTTAGCAACATGATCATCAATGGCTACGGTCGACAAAGCTTCCCACTCAGGTTCTGGTGGCAGAATTTTGGATGTTGCCTTCTCGACAAATAACGAGGCAGAGATAACACTCAACAGCAGCAAGGCAACAGCACCCGCAGTCTTGATTCCATGCACTTGAACCAACCTGACAAGCAATAGGCAAACACTGACCGCCAGTATTGCGTATAACCACAATTGAGGGACGTGAGGTCGAAGCAAGCTAAAGAGCCAAACGCTAGTGATTAGCATCATTCCGCCGAACAGGTATTTAACACGGTTCATCCATGCTCCTGGTTTAGGCAGCGCCAAAGCTATCGATGGGAATGCAGCAACGATGATCCATGGAAGTGCCATACCAACGGCAAGTGCGGTGAAAATACCAAACATCGTCGGGATAGTCGTGGCAAGAGCAAATGCAACGGCTGTCCCAAGAAATGGAGCAGAACATGGCGTAGCCAATAGCGTTGCGAACATGCCTTGTGTAAAGTGTCCGACGTAACTACTGTCTCCCTTGGTTGCCATCCACGTATTGGTATTCGATGAAAGACGTATCTCGAAAAGCCCTAACATGTTGGCGCTGAAAAGGGCTGTGACGATAAACATCCCACCGATAAACCAACCGTTTTGGAACTGAATTCCCCAACCGATAACGCTGCCTGATATTTTTAACACAGCCAAGAAAGTGGCGATTAACCAGAAGGATGCGAGGATGCCACTCGCAGATGCAAGGAATTGGAACCTAACCTGTTTTCTTGCCATGCCTTGAGCAGAAATAACCCCACTCAGTTTCATTCCAAGTACAGGGAATACACAGGGCATGATATTGAGAATCAACCCACCTAATAGCGCCAAAAGCACCATACTTATCATAGAGCTATTACCCACTATGCCGTTGGTAACAGTGGCTGGGTATTCTGTAATGAAGTCTTTGTCTTTGATGCTGACACGAATGTGTTGGTTGTTGAGATCGGGTGTGCCCATCCAGCTGCTTACGTCATAAGTCGCAATGGCTTGGTTACCTTCAATTTCAATGTGAGGAATACCAAATTCAGCATCTTGCATTTCATCTGAATCACCATCCACGATTATATCGGGTGCAGTCCAACCAATTTTATGTGTAGCAATAACTTGAAGTTGCGACTTGTGAGCATCCCAAATCGTAGATGTACCCTCTACAAGCGGTGAGTCTTTCGGCACTTCGCTCATTGCTTTTGCGTAGACAAGCATCGCGTCGTTATTCACGGTCATCTCACTTGGGTTAAACACCAAGTTGATGTCAAAATCCGTGAGAATACATATGGTGGTGCATGAAGACATCGTCAGCACTGCATGGAGCTCAACAGGTTTGTTCATATCATCAATATGAAGATTCATCGGAAAGATGATGTTGTGCTTGTAGCCTAGCGTATCTATGCCGAGCAAGTTGAAGCGTTGAGGAAACTTCCAAAACCATTGCAGTTGCGAAACGTTCTTAGAGTCAGCCCATTTAATTTTGGGCGCAATGCCTCCTTCGCCAGGACTTCTCCAGTAAGTTTTCCATTCATCAGAAAGGTTCACTTCCAGATAACCCGCCGCGGTTTTATCTTCTTTATTAATTTGTCCTGTCATGACAAAACGCGTTTCTACATACGGATGTAACTTGTCTTGCATCCAACCCGTTGTAACAGGAGTCATCGATTCGCTCGCACTTGCGTTCACAGTGAATGTTGAACACAGCGCAACGAATAGCCAAAGCACAACAAAGCGCAATGACATTTTGCTTTTAGGCATGTCTAATTTTTCCTTAAAAAATGAATAATATGAGTGTTAGTTAAACGCTCTTATTCTCATTCTTTAAAGACACAGACCTTGAGATGGATGCGCCTACCTTTGTGGAGGATTGGCTCAGTGAAGGGAGGGAAATACGGGACAGTACTTAGCAGCCACAATACGACGACAACGAGTATGAAGTACGTGAATATTGCTTGATCATTGACTTGGTGGTGATCAAAATTTATCAGATGTTCTGATAACTCACATTTTTGGACGGATTGGCCGTCTTGGGATTGAGATGCCCCATCAATAAAAACGCCACCATCGCTAATCTTGTTTGCCTGCACGGCAGTAGAAATAGCAGAATCACTGTTGTCATAATTTACTTTGCAGCCTTGGATAAAACTCATATTACTGGCGAGACAGAAACAGATAACCCAACCCACTAATAATAGTGCGCTACGAGTTAGCTGATGTGTGTTTCGACTTGAGATCATATCTAAACTGCAGATGTCTTGTTATGGTAAACGTAGCAATACGACTTAACTAAAATAATAAAGTTCAATTTTTTTCTTAATGTCGATAATTTTCATGAATCAAAGCGATTGAGAATCGTAAAAATCATATACCAACAATCAGGGTCGGAAAGACAATCAGTATCGAAAAGACAATCGACATCAGCCATACCGCGGTCGAGCAGCGTGAACTAAGTAAACTCGGACCAAGACAATACATGCTCAAGAACAACGTATGACCTAACTCTCTGTTTTCTTGCTAGTATTAAACTCATGCAGTTTGTTTATGTATAAAATTGTTGATTGAAGGACGAAGCTTATTGAGATGGGGATGAGATTAGAATGAGGCAATTCATTACTGGACGATTATTTTTCGTACTGTTATTCAGTGCTGTGCTATCAGGGTGTGGTAATTTTAGAAATCTATCTAATGAGATAGACGCAATTGATGCCTATACCGACCAGTACCAAATCATTTTGACCGAACCAGCGTCGGGCTCAGCCGTCGTTATTCAACAGATAAAAGATATCAATAAAAGCGAAGTTGATGGCTACGACGGCATAATAGATAGCGACAGTATTCAATTGCAGCTATCTAGAAAAATACACTACCTACTTGTCTTTGATGATAAAAACCAAGATTTAACCCTACAAGCTGACGAACCATTCAGTGTCGTTAATCTGCATGATCACCAAGACAATTCTACAGTAAGAATTTCACTCGCCATTAACGAAAACAAAGCGCCCAGAGCCTTTGTTAATCACTCATTGTCCTCTTTACTGAAAGTGGAATTGGATCTTGTCGATATAGGCACCGTTGTGAGTTTAACGGATCTGCCCTTTAAGCGAGAAAACGCTAAGCTCGGCATGTGGCAGCCAGTAACATTCTTTTTTGAAGGGAATGCTGGACTCTACTTTTTGCCGGAATACGACCCAACTAAAATCCCTATCCTATTTGTACATGGTATCAACGCAACCGCTTTAGATTTTGCTCCATTAATCGAAAAAATCGATCAATCTAAATACCAAATATGGGTATTCAACTACCCTTCTGGCTTATCTCTGGTTTTAAGTTCGAAAGGCTTAAATAACCTGCTGCATACCATAGTGACGGAATACAAGATCCAACAATCACACGTGGTGGCACACAGCATGGGCGGGCTGATCGTGGCAAACAGTGTTCGTCAGTGCCAAATCGGGCAGTTGTGCAATTTTGTCAGCAGCATCACCACCATATCTTCCCCGTTTGGTGGGGTGACATCTGCCAAGCAAGGGGTTGAATACTCCCCTATCGTGATGCCAGCCTGGGTAGATTTAAATCCAGACGGAAAATTTATCGCCGAGTTATTTGGTAGTAAAACTAAAAACCATACCCCGCACTTTTTAGCGTTTGGATACAATTCAGGGGAGTTATTTAATACCAACAGTAATGATGGCGTAATTGACCTATCAAGCCAGCTTTCGCGCCCAGCTCAATTAAACGCCGACCAAATTCTTGGTTACGATGAAAACCATTTAAGCATCTTAGACAACGACGACTTGTTTGAAGATCTTTCTGAGTTTTGGTTGAGAACCGAACAAGGCTATAATGCCAATGAAAATAATTTTTAAGATTAATTGACTATTGGTTGTCCACAATTGATATTGTTTATTTAGACACCACTACCACAGTAAATACTAACTCCTGTAGGAATGCAGACAGCACCGTTGGTTGCACAGCCAGATATATAAAGACAAAGAGCGGTTATTATTAGTTTTCTCATACAGAATAAAATCCTTTAGGTAGAAACATTGTGTGTTTTGGACAACAGAAAATGCATTTCTACTCAAATAAAAAGAAATTTTTATTTATACACTTCATATAAACAACCAAACTCTACTTTTTACCATATTTATACAATGCGAGTATTAGTATTTTGCCAACGAAAACACTGGTGAATTTAGTCCTAAAGTCCAAGTTAATTAGCTTATCAAAAAGAAGGGGGGGGGATCTATACCAATCCCTCTCCCAAAAATCTCTTTCTACTTACAAGCTCTCAATTGCCTTTTGCACTGCAGGGCCAATCTGGCGCTTACGAGAAGTGACGCCCTCCAAAGTCAGCATGTCACTTGTTGGTTCAGCATTGAAAGCCGATTTTTTAATCTCCTTAATTCACCTAAGTTCACTTATTTTTGCCCCTAATCATCCTCACCCTATATGTAGATTTTCGACGGGGAAATATAGACATAGCGAATCAACTCATGCCTCCTGCGCACTTGTCAAATACATTAAAACCGAACATATATGAACACTGAGTAATATTGCTAGGTAATGCTTGGTGGTGATATTGTAAGAAAATAATAATAGATATTTTTCAGACAGTTATTCGATTCGCAAATTCAATTATTTATAATGAATCACGCAGGAGTATTAAAGTGATACTAAATCATAATTTAGACTGGAGTATTGTTGGCGCTATACCAACTGGCCCTGGAACATTTGTAAGAGATGCCTTTCAATTACAATATGGCCAACCCACTAGAGAACTCCTTCCAGCTGGGACATCGATATATAAATTTAATGGTTATCCAACTTTAGGGCGAGGCGAAATTACAGATGAGACCACACTCTCACCATGGTGGTCACCAACCGACCCTTTCCAACATGATGCAGGACTAGAACAAAAGAAAAAAATTGCGCAGCGTAATGGCGTATCTCTTAGAGAATGGGGACGTTTGACCTCAGTTATCAAAGAGAACTGGAGTTCATTGGATTACTTATTGGAGATGAGACTAAAATCTCCGGTTTATGCTTGGTTTGGCGGTTTTAAAGGGATGAACCGTATTGATGCAGGCTCACAATCCAAAAGGAATACAGCTCTTGAAATGAGAGGTAATTCGCAAGGCTTACCTGGCGGAGCGACTCAATTCTATATTCCCAACTTAACCGTAGGCCATTTTATGTCTCACAAGTTTTGTAAGATGTGAGCCTGCTTAACAAATACAACTTCATTTTTGATTACTAACCACCAGTACCGGCCTAGCTCTTGGTACCGTTTATAGTAGTGGTTGACAATTCAAAGGAATACTTGAAGTTGGTTAGTGCTTATACCTAAAGGTATTACGGTCATCAACAATCTCAATTTTGACAGGCACTGTACCTTGTTTAACGTTGCCGATTTTTGCAAATGCCTTATGCGAGAGGTCAATCACTCGGCCTTTTACGTAAGGGCCTCGATCGTTAATTTTAACTTCGACAGACTTATTATTGGCAGTGTTAGTCACTCTCACGATCGTCCCAAAGGGCAAGGTTTTATGAGCCGCCGTATAAGCATTCATATTATACGTCTCACCACTTGCTGTGAGTTTTCCATGGAATTTATCGCCATACCAAGAAGCTTTACCCACAAGAGCATGTGACTTGGCATAGTCCTTTGTTTTAGAACTGCCGACAGCCGACGTTGAGGTGCATCCAGCTAATATCATAAGAATAAGAGCGGTAAATATGATATGTCGTTTTTTCATGTGATTTGGGAACGCTAATCTCTGCATGTATCTCTATTTTCGTTGTTGTTGGTTAGCAATATTGAGCTGAGTATAGTCACAACTCAATCAAGGCTACCATTCGGTATGATGGCGCAATGTTTTCATGAACAACGCTTTATTCCGTCATATTCATGAAAGGTTTTATCTTCAAAACGTCAACTTTAGCAACGCCTTAAATCTGTACCTTTCTTAATCACTTCATATAGATAAGTCACTCAACCAAACATCCAAACACAAAAAAGGATTGGTATCTCTACCAATCCTCTTTAGGGGGTGTTTCGGTTTTCTACCTTATGACAGGCAGGTAACGCGATTACTCGTAATCAGTCGCGTACGTGTCTTCGTATGTGTGCGAGTAGAATTCGAATAGGTTGCCAAACGGGTCTTCTAGATAAACCATTTGCGCTTGTTTTAGTTCGTCTTCTGGGTGGTAACGCATGATGTCCATACGAACCTTACCGCCAAACTCTTCAACGCGCTTGATAGCTGAATGAAACTGCTCTTTTGGAAGTTGTAGGCAGAAGTGGAAGATACCTAAGCGAGAGAAATCAACTTCGTGACGCTCTTGGCGCTCTTTCATTTCAAACAGCTCAACACCGATACCATCAGATGTGACTAGGTGTGCAATGTTGAAGCCTTTAAAGCCTTCACCGAACACAGCGATACACATACGGCCGATTGCTGATTCGCGCTCTTCCATCACTTTAGTGTTGTTCATTACGATTCTTAGACCTAGCGCTTTCGTGTAAAACTCGACTGCTTGATCCATGTCACCCACCATGATGCCTACGTGATTCATTTTCATAACTTGCTCCAAATTCGTTTTTAATTCTGTGCGTTTCGAAGACTGGCTTCGATGTTTCGTTTCGATGGAGAGAGTATATGGAGATGTGATGATTAACTGAAATTATCATAAATTATATTAATGATAATTTTTTGTTATTTACAAGTTTAGCATCAAATCCTAGCTCACTTAAAGAATCCATGCCTGCCCTTGCCTACTTGCCTACTTAGATACAGAGATACAGAGATACATAGAGGCTTACGTGAATAGAGATAAGCCGAAATAGAGAACAGCCTAAAGAGCATAGCTACCCAAATAGAACGTAGCCCTAGTTTGATAACTTTTATCGATAGTTTTTGTCGATAGCGATCTTCTTACGAAGATAGGATTTGCCTATTGAATCTATAGAAATGTCCGATTTCACTAATTTTCGGTGCGAATGCAATATAGCTCCATCGACGCGGGATAGCGTTAAACACTACAAATTAGAAAGAGAGTCGAATCATGATCAACACAGAAATCAAACCATTCAACGCAACAGCATTCAAAAACGGCGAATTCGTAGAAATCACTGAGCAAGACGTTAAAGGCAAGTGGGCTGTATTCTTCTTCTACCCAGCAGACTTCACGTTTGTATGTCCAACTGAGCTAGTTGACCTACAAGACAAATACGCAGAGCTTCAATCTCGCGGCGTAGAAGTTTTCTCAGTATCAACTGACACGCACTTCTCTCACAAAGCATGGCACGATACTTCTGACAAAATCGGCACTATCGAATACTTCATGGTAGGCGACCAAACAGGCAACATCACAAATAACTTCAACGTTATGCGTGAAGGTCAAGGCCTTGCAGACCGTGCAACTTTCCTAATCGACCCTGAAGGCGTTATCCAAGCAATGGAAATCACTGCTGAAGGTATCGGTCGTGACGCTGAAGACCTACTACGCAAGGTTAAAGCAGCACAATACGTAGCCGCTCACCCAGGTGAAGTTTGCCCAGCTAAATGGAAAGAAGGCGAAGAGACTCTAGCGCCATCTCTAGACCTAGTAGGCAAGATTTAATCTAAGCCTAGCTAAACAAGAATAGCCAAGAAAGAACGAGTAAAACAGAACAGTTAAACGGTTCTACAGGCGCGCTTCGGCCCCCCTCCTAAAGGGCAGTCGCGCGCCACCCTTTCAAAACATCAACACCACAATATTTGCCGACTTGCGCCCCCTTTTTATTTCCCTTTTTCAGCAAGAAGGTATTGGTCAATACCAAGACACAGAATTTAAGAGCAGGCACGATTATGTTAGATCAAGCAATGAAGCAGCAGCTAAAAGCATACCTAGAAAACCTAAAAACCAATGTTCAGTTAGTGCTGAGCCTTGATAGCAGCGACACCGCAAACAAACTTCAAGATCTGGCGAATGACATCGCGTCTTTAACCGACAAAATTGAAGTAACTCGTGATGATAGCGCAAGCACGCGCAGCCCAATCATGCAGGTAGTGAACCAAGAGAAAGGCACCGCGATCGGTTTTGCCGGTTTGCCAATGGGTCACGAATTTACGTCACTGGTTCTAGCACTGCTTCATAGCGGTGGTCACCCTATCAAGCTTGAAGCGGACGTAATCGAGCAAATTAAAGAACTCGATCAAGAGCTTAATGTAGAGATTTTTATCTCGCTCTCATGCCAAAACTGTCCAGAAGTGGTTCAAGCCTTCAACATGATGTCGGCGATTAACCCTCTAGTTAAGACAACCATGATTGATGGCGCAGCATTCCAAGACGAAGTGAAGTCTCGCGACATCATGGCAGTACCAAGCGTGTTTATTAACGGTGAGCTATTTGGTCAAGGCCGTATGTCTCTGGCTGAGATCCTAAACAAAGTCGATTCAGGCGCAGCAGAAAAGAAAGCGGCCAACCTAAACGAACAAGCACCGTTTGATGTATTGGTTGTCGGTGGTGGCCCTGCGGGATCTTCAGCGGCTATCTACGCAGCACGTAAAGGCATTCGTACCGGTGTGGTTGCAGACCGATTCGGTGGCCAAGTGATGGACACGATGGCGATTGAGAACTTTATCTCCGTGAAAGCGACAACAGGTCCTAAATTAGTGGCAAGCCTTGAAGAGCACGTAAAAGAGTACGGTGTTGAAGTAATGACTGAGCAGCGCGCGGCTAACATCATTGCGGCTGAAGATACAGAAGACGGTTACATCCACGTTGAGCTAGAGAGCGGCGCAACACTGCGAGCTCGCACGGTTATCACAAGTACTGGTGCTCGCTGGCGTGAAATGAACGTTCCGGGTGAGCAAGACTACCGCAACAAAGGCGTCGCTTACTGCCCACACTGTGACGGCCCTTTATTCAAAGGTAAGAAAACAGCGGTTATTGGTGGCGGTAACTCCGGTATCGAAGCGGCGATTGATTTAGCAGGTCTTGTTGAACACGTAACCGTACTTGAATTTGCAGACACACTGCGTGCCGACCAAGTGCTTATCGACAAAGCAAACGCAACACCAAACATCGAAATCATCAAGATGGCACAAACAACGCAGGTGATTGGTGATGGCAACCGTGTAACCGGTTTGGAATACAAAGACCGCAACACCGATGAACTTAAACAGATTGAACTAGCAGGTATCTTTGTTCAAATCGGCCTGATGCCAAACAGCGAATGGTTGAAGGGTTCGAAGGTAGAGCTTTCACCACGCGGTGAAATTGAAATTAACGCTCATGGCGCAACATCGATGAAAGGTGTGTTTGCGGCGGGTGATGTAACAACCGTACCTTACAAACAGATCATCATTGCGATGGGTGAAGGTGCAAAAGCAAGCTTAGGTGCATTTGACCACCTAATCCGTAACTCAGCTCCGGTTAAAGAGGCTGAAACGGCTTAATCTTTAAACCTAAAACTTAAAACTTAAAACTTAAAACTTAAAACTTAAAACTTAAAAGCTTCTAGGCATAAAAGCTTTTAACTCAAGTTCCTTAAATATTTGTTAACTCAATTCTTTACTGTTAACGACTTAGTCGACATTTAGACACCACTCCTATGGATTTAGGAGTGGTTTTTTTCCTTGTGATTTATGCCGGTTGATAAAGCATAAAGGCAACCACCATCGCTAAGCTTCCACCCAAGCAACGGTTCACAAACATCATCTGTTTTGGTGATTGCAGTAATTTTTTCAGCATGGTGCCGCAATACGCCCACACCAACATGCACGGCACACCGGTAATCACCATACCCGCGATAATGGTCACTACTTGAATCAAGTAATCTGCATTCGGAGTAATGAATTGCGAAAACACGGTTAATGAAGCTATCCAACCTTTAGGGTTTAACACCTGCACCAACACACCTGACATAAAACCTGAACGTTTATCTGTGGTGCTTTCTTCGATTTGCATGTTAGCAATCGACCACGCCATAAACAGCAAGTAAGCCGCACCCGCGTATTTCAAAATGTTGTATAACTCTGGGTAAAGGGTAAATAGGCTCACCAAACCGACACTGGAACCCGCCAGTACGATGATGATGCCAACAGCGTTCCCAGAGATAAAAGGTAAAGTCGCAGCAAATCCATAACGACTTGAAATCCCAAGTAATGCGATATTGCCTGCCCCAGGTGTAATTGCAATTGATGTGGAAAATAGCAAGAACGCCAGCATTAATTGAGAGCTCATTTCCTCTCACTCCTAATAAGTAAAGTATTTATACGGAGAGAGTTTACAGATTCGACTAGGAATTAAATTGCTATATAGGCTAATATTAATGCAAATTTGAGCAAGACTTTCCCAAAAACACCATGAAACAGAAAGAATCCACCAAAGAAGTGTTAGATGACACAGATATCGCCATCTTAGAACATATCCAACAAGACGGACGCATGAGCAACAGCAAGCTCGCAGAGAAAGTGAACCTCAGCGAAACCCCATGTTGGCGCCGTTGGAAACGCATGGAAGAGACGGGTTATATCGATGGTTACGCCGCGAAGCTAAACCGCAAAAAGCTTGGTTTTCATGTGGCTGGTTTTACTCTTGTGACCTTAGGTAACCATGAAGTAGAAAACACAGAACCGTTTGAAGAGTTTGTCGAAGTAACCGATTGGATTCCTATGTGTCACTGCATTGCAGGCGGCGCCGACTATATGATTCAAGTGCTAGCGAAAGATTTAGAAGAGTACTTTGAGCGTATTAGCTCGATCAGACGAGTAAAAGGTGTAAGTGCGATTCAGTCGAATATCTCGGTTAAAGAGTTGAAAAACAGCTATAAGTTGCCTCTTGGAGACTAGTTCACTTCTCCTGACAGCCCTTTACTTTAAGCAAAATAAAAGCCCAGCTCCCTAGATTTCTAAAACTTAGGGGCTGGGCTTTGTTATTTTGAAACAGATATCGTTTATTTACGCTTGCTATTCACAAGGGTGAGCTAAATGAATCAGCGCCAAACCACCTAGAGACGTTTCACGATACTTCTTATTCATGTCTTTACCCGTCTGATACATAGTAGCGATAACCTTATCCAATGAAATCAGGCTTTTGCTGTTACGTTTGAGTGCCATTCGTGAAGCATTAATCGCCTTCATGGAACCCATCGCATTTCGTTCAATACATGGCACTTGTACCAAGCCACCAATCGGATCACACGTCATACCGAGTGAATGCTCCATCGCAATCTCTGCTGCAATACAAATCTGCTCGTTGCTGCCGCCGCGTAGTGCCGTTAAACCCGCTGCCGCCATAGAAGACGATACGCCCACTTCACCTTGGCACCCTACTTCCGCACCAGAAATAGAAGCGTTGGTTTTGTACAAAATACCAATCGCGCCCGATACGGCTAAGAAGTCTTTTAACTGCTTAGTATCCAACTCTTTAATGAAGCGATGGTAATACATCAATACGGCTGGAATAACGCCCGCGGCACCATTAGTGGGTGATGTCACCACTTGGCCACCAGCCGCATTTTCTTCACTCACCGCAAAGGCGAACAAGTTAATCCAATCCATGATTTCCATTGGATCGTTTTCAACGGCCGCATTCGCTTCAAGCTTCTTCAACAAGTTTGGAGCACGACGAGTGACGTTTAAGCCACCATCAAGAATGCCTTCAGTTTCAAAGCCGCGTTCCATACAACGAGTCATCACTCGCCAGATTTGATCGGCCTTTTCTGAGATAACATCATCGCCTTGGAAAGCCGTTTCATTTTTCAGAATCATGCCACCCAAGCTCATGCCGCTGTCTTCTGCTTTTCTCAGCATTTCATCGGCATTTTTGAATGGGAAAGGGACTTCTACTGTTTGGGTTATAGTGCCATTCTGCAGTTCATCCGCGGTTGCGATAAAACCGCCGCCAATCGAATAGTAAGTTTCAGCAACAATTATGCTTCCGCTTTGGTCAAACGCGGTAATCATCATGCCGTTTTCATGCAAAGGCAGATTGTCTTCATGAAATAGCATGTCGGTTTGGTAGTTAAAGCCAATGGTGTGACTGCCACTCAGCTGCATTTCACCACTGTCGATAGCAAGACGCATCGCTTCATTAGCGCTGGTGATCTTAATCGTGTCTGGCTTATTGCCGAGCAAACCCAAGATGGTTGCTCTGTCGGTGTGGTGACCTATGCCAGTCAATGACAAAGAACCGTATAAATCCACCTGAACACGCGTCACTTCTGCGATTTTGTCCGCGATTAATTGTGTGAAATGAAAACCCGCTATCATTGGGCCGTTGGTGTGAGAGCTCGATGGTCCCACACCAATTTTGTAGATATCAAAGATCGATAACATAGATATACCAGTAAAAAATCGGTCAATTAAGAAAGAGCGGCATAAAGCCAATCAGGGATAACAGTACAAGCAGCAATCGTCACAACAGCGAACACCAACAAGCCGTAATGACTCGCCGTAGGCTTAGCGAACAAATGCTTCTGCTTGGCAATAAATTCGTTTTGTTGCTCGGTCACCTCTCCCCAGAAACGACTCACAACAACACCTAACACTAAGAAAACCACAGTGCCAATCAAAGCAAACCAAGGCCAAGAGATGCCACTGTATTTAGCAATGAACACCACAGCTACGCTGCCAATACTGCCTGCAATCACCCCTTTCTCATTCGCTTGTTTGAAGAACAAACCCAGGATGAAAGAGCCAAGGCGAATACCGACAAAAATGGAAGTTAGACTAGCAATAGTTTTAAGCACTGATTCATTAGAAACCGCCAGTAATGCAGGAACAACAACCGACGCTGCAGCAACCAAGCTCATCTTTCTTGCCACCGATTCATAATGTGCATCGGAAGCTTTCTTACGGAAAAAGCGCTTATAGAAATCGAACGTTGCGACTGTCGCCATTGAGTTATAAGTAGAATCCAGTGTCGACATCGCTGCTGCTGAGAGTGCGGAAATCACCAAACCAACAATGATTGGGTTGGTATGGTTAAACACAAAATCAAGAATTACTTCGTTGCTGTTTTCAAAGCTTTGCTCTTGATAAAAGACACTCAATAGAACGCCCATTACCGAGAAAAACAGATAAATAAAGAACGCGCCGTAACCACAAAGCAGCATGGATTTTTGTGCTGTCTTCACGTTCTTTGTTGCCAACGTTCTTTGAATAATCAGTTGGTTAGTGCCATACACACTTAGATGTAAGAAGCTCACTGCCACTACGCCTGCCCACAAAGTGGTATCAACACCCAAGTCAAAATCGAGGTTGATGATATTCAGATGTTCAGGAGACAACACTTCCCCTGCATCAATCTTCATCAGCAATAAAGCAAAGATCGCAATGCTGCCGATGATCAGCACCGCCGACTGCAACATGTCTGTCCATATGACAGTCGAGATACCACCCGCATAGGTATACAAAGCGGTAAATAAGCTGATGTAGATGATTGCCTCGGAGATACTCACCGGCAACACTTGCACCAAGATCAGTGCAACCGCATACAAAATCACACCTGCCGAAATACACTGAACCACAATAAACACGATAGAGTTGATCGTGCGAGCAACAACGCCAAAGCGGTGCTCTAGGTATTCATAAATCGAAGTCAGGCCGAGTTTGTAAAACACAGGGACAAAGAAAACCACAGCGAAAAAGATCACTATTGGATAATTCAAATGGACGCTCATCGCTTCCATGCCTGAGCTATAAACCCAGCCCGGCATGCCCACGAACGTCATTGCGCTGATGTAGGTGGCAAGAATCGACACACCTGCCGTAAACCAACCAAATTGTTTTCCGCCCGTTGAGAAATCGCCACCAACGCTATAACGCTTATTCACTAAGTAACTGATAAATAGAGTAGTTAGCACATACAAAGCAATAACCACAAAACTTGAGTACGTAACCATTTTTAGATTCCGTTTATTATATTTCGCAATTCATTCGCCGCCAATAGTACTCAAAAATGGATATTTTCCCTCAAAAACCCACAATAAGTGTGAGTATTGTCACTAAGATAGATGATTAAACACTCTAAATGCCCAAAAAGTCGCAAAACAACGATCTAATGAGATCAAGATCACTAAAACACACAAAATGGGTACGCACTCATTTTAAAATTGACTTTGATCACGGATCTAATAACCACAAAAATTCTATTATCTCTCCCGAAATGAAGATGGTGTGGTGATGTTCAATAACCACCACACAATAATCGAAACTAAAAACACCCTATAAAAAATAAAGGTTTATCGGTCATGACTATTAAAAAACACATGAGCGAAGTTCCTATGATTCAAAGGGTAGCTGCTTATCTTGCAATTCTAGTTGGCTACTTTTTCTATTGTTATAACTTTGTAATTATTGACTACGTACGCCCATACATCGTTGATGCGTATGATGGTATTAACTTGGCGGATACCGCTCAGTTCTATACATGGCAGTCGGTTGGTGCACTTATTGGTGCTCTGAGCTGTGCATGGGTGGCATCAAACTTTGGTAAGAAATCGACTCTTATTGTCATCACTGCACTGAACGGTGGCGCAACCATCATCAACATGATGTTTACTGACTACGCGATGTGGGCAGCAATGCGTTTCATCATCGGTATTTCTTTAGGTGGCTACTTCACCGTAGCAGTAAGCCTGATGATCGGCCTCTTCACACCAAGTGTTCGCGGTAAGTTAACGGCATTCGCTTCTTCTATGTTCTCGGTTGCTCTAATGGCAATGGGCGCATACGCGGCATTCATTTCTAGCATCGATGCACCTTGGCAGAGCCTAATGTGGGTGGGTGGTATTCCTCCTCTAGTTGCTGCAGCACTGATGATCTTCATCCTACCTAGCGACAAGAAAGTGATCGCTTACGGTGAAGAAGATCAAGCCGCAGCTGAAGCATCGAATAAACCAGCGAAGAAAGGTTCTTGGGGTGAAATGCTAAGCGCGCCTTACCGCAAGTTAACCATTACTTGTCTACTACTGGCTGGCCTTAACTTCTATGGCTACCAATTCTTCTCTGGCTTCGTGACAACGTACCTGAAAGAAGTTCGCCAATTTGACGGTTCAACTATCGGCATCATCTTCTCTATCTCAGCATTCGGTTCTCTATTCGGTGCTTGGGTATGGGGTGCAATCGCCGACAAATACGGCCGTAAAGTGAACGCGTTTGGTTTCATCCTTGCGGGTGTCATGGCTTCAGTATTCTTCGTAGCACCAAGCGACGTGATGATCGGCAGCCTAAACATGCTGGCTATCCTAGGTCTTATCTACAACTTCGGTCTGTCTGCTTCTGCGGTATGGGGTGGCTACTTCTCTGAGTTGTTCCCAGCTCACCTACGTAGCTTCGGTGCAGCTCTGTTCCACGGTGGTCGTATCATCGGCATGTGGGCACCAATGGTGTTGGTATTCATCCAAGAGCGCAGCGACCTTGCGACAGCAATGTGGGGCTCGCCAATCGTATGGATTCTAGCTGGTCTACTGTGGCTATCTCTACCAGAAACATTGAAAGGCGGCATTTTCGACAAGAGCAAAAAAGCGGAAACAGCAAAAGCTTAATCCCCTTAAGTTGAAGACTTCTAAAAGTTGAAAACCTCTAGAAGTTGAAGACCTCTAAAGACACGAAATAAACATCAATCCGGCTGAGAAGTCAGCCGGTAACAAAATCCAAATCGAGTCCTGTTCCGAATGTTGGCTCGACAACAAAAAAGAGAATTTACTATGTCTAAATATCAAGAAGCTAAACGCATTGTTCGCGATTACTTTGACGCTATCGAAAACGCAACACACGAGAACGTTGCTGAAGTTTTAAAAGCGCACACGTCTGAAGATTACTTATGGCGCGGTGTTTACCCATTCCGCGAGCAAGAAGGCGCACAAGCAGCGGCTGACGTATTCTGGGCGCCAATGATGAAGTCAATGACTCGCATGCAGCGTCGTCAAGACATCTTCATCGGTGGTAACAACGAAGTTAACCCAGATGAGATTTGGGTAATGAGCATGGGTCACTTCATGGGTCTATTCGACGCTGAATACCTAGGCATGCGCCCTACTGGCAAGATCATGAACGTTCGCTACGCAGAATTTAACTGTGTGGTTGACGGAAAAATCACTAAGACAGGCCTGTTCCTAGACCTTCTAGGCATGATGGATCAAGCGGGTTGCTACCCACTTCCACCATCAACTGGTAAACACTTCGTATACCCTGGCCCACGTAACCACGATGGTCTGCTATTCGAAGATGCAGATCCAGAAGAAGGCGTTGCAACGCTTGCTCTAGTAAACAAAATGGTTGATGACCTGTCTGCTCTTAACGACAGCGGCGCAATGGGTTGCCCACCAGAAGTACTCGCGAAGAGCTGGTCAAAAGACATGATTTGGTACGGCCCATGTGGTATCGGCGCGTCTTACACGATTCCTCGCTACCAACAACAGCACCAACTTCCTTTCCGTAACAACCTGAAAGATAAGAAGTTCAACGGTCACGTTTGTCGTTTCGCTGAAGGTAACTTCTCTTGTTTCTTCGGTTGGCCAAACCTATCAAACACACCAACAGGTGGCTTCCTAGGTATGACTGGCGGCGAAGTGCGTGCAAACATGCAAGTGGTTGACGTTTACTACCGCGACGGTGACAAACTGTCTGAGAACTGGGTTCTTATCGATCTTCCTTACTGGCTACAACAGCAAGGTCTGGACGTGTTCGAACGTACTTCATCTATCATGAATCCAACGCTGTAATCGATACGCTTTAATCCAAAAGATTGAAACGAAATAGTGGCAACCTAAATAGACATCTGATTTAGGTTGCCACGCTTACTGGGGGACCCTTATCGCTCCTAGTAAGTGCTCCAACCAATTCATTATTGCTCCACTAATAACTGAATCTACTAGTGCCTCATGGATGGGGTACACCCTGCCAAACCATTACCAATATAACGGGCTTGAAAGCACGGTGGCTTTCTGCGGCCTGAATAAAGAGAACAACAATGAACAAGTCGATACTTTCTGCAGTGATCCTGACGGCACTTACATCAGGTTCAGCTTTTGCTGCACACACTTTTACCAATGACGCGGGCGATAGCCTTACTTTAGACGGTCGTTTCGACGTTCGTTACCAAGACAAAGGTGGCGATCATAATGGCGAATGGAACAGTGGTAGTTCTCGTTTCGGCCTTAAAGGTCAAATGGGACTAGACAACGATTGGACTGGCTTTGGCCATGCCGAATGGGGTTATAACTCGGGCGCTAACGGCGATAACATTTACGACCGACTTCTATACGCAGGCGTAGAGCACGAGAAATACGGCAAGATCGCAGCAGGTACTAAGCAGTGGTCTACCTTCTACGATGTGGCTTGGTTTACCGATATGGGTCGTGTATTTGGTTCACGTGGTTCTGGTTACTACAACCTATCTGACTGGGGTATTTCATCAGGCACAGGCCGTGCTGAAAACTCGATAACTTACCGCAACAGCATTAACGACAACTGGAAATACGGCTTTACTTACCAAACAACTCGTGAAGATGTCGCTGTATCAACAAGATTCAACCAAACGAATTCAGATACTGTTACGCTGAAAAACGGTATCGGTGCTTCAACGCTGTACACCGTTATGGATGGCCTAACGATTGGCTTAGCGTACCATCAGAATGAGTTTGATGATGTGGATAGCACAGTTCAAAACATCAAAGATGGCGACACACAACGCATAGGTTTATTAGGTGTGAACTACACTAATGATGGACTATTTGTTGGTTTCACTTACAGCCAAGGTTCAAACTGGGAGACCACCAGCCAATCTGAATTTTACGACCACCGTGGTGCTGAATTCTTCACCTACTACCACTTTGAAAATGGTCTACGTCCAACCTTTAACGTTAACTACTTAACGGACACAGACGACAACGCGAATGGCTACGAACGTCAGCTTATTATCCCTGGCCTTGAGTACCACTTTAAGAAGAACAAGTTCTTAGTATGGACGGAGTACCAATTCGACAACGGTAAAGATTCATACAATGGTGTGAAATACGAAAACAACGATGATCAGTTCGCTGCCGGTATTCGTTACTACTTCTAACCATGTAGCGGTATGTAGTTCATTTTTGAGTAAATTCGTAATCTAAAGCTCTGCTTCTAAGCAGAGCTTTTTAGTCACTATTTATTTAAAGCTACATTTTTGTAACGACACAGTTAATGGGTTGTACCCAACATAGAATTCAAAATAACCATTATTCCTTATTTTTCATATCATTCCTTGGCATTACTTTATGAGTACGTACCTAATCATGTTACTCTGTGCGCAGTCAATTTGGTTCAAAAGTATGGTCTATGAACTCTCCAAAACACTCCACGGCGTCAAAGCCAACCGTCACCTCTAAAGATGTCGCTAAGCTTGCTGGCGTTTCTCAATCAACTGTATCTCGCGTATTTGTACCTGGCAGTTCAGTGTCTGAAAAGACCAAACAAAAAGTGTTCGATGCAGCAAAATCGTTGAATTATCGTCCCAATGCCTTTGCCCGCAGTCTGACGACAAATGAATCCAAATTGATTGGCCTAGTTTTTCCTGATGCCGACTACCCTATTCACATGAAAACACTGCAGCTTATCTCTACTGAGCTACAAAAACAGGGGTACTCTGCGGTATTAATTCCTTGGCAAGTTGATGGAAACGATAACCACTCTATCCCTAATATCTTCCAATTCCGAGTTGATGGCGTGATTGCCGCTTCTGCTACCTTTAATAAGTCGCTTTATGAAGAGTGTGAAGAGTTCGACATCCCTATCGTTCAGTTCGCGCGGGTTGTTGAAGGGACTAAGAGTAGCCATGTGGTAAGCGACAACTACGCTGCAGGTCAATTTGCTGCTCAGCACTTTCATAAACTTGGTATCAAGTCAGCCACTTACCTCACAGGTAACGTCCCGACATTTACTAATGGCGAGCGCCAAGTGGGTTTCTGCACAGAATTTGAAGACTTAACTGGCAAACAGGCTCGCGTGATTGAAGCTGACTACGATTACCTTGATTCACTCGAGATCATCAGAGCCATGTTCAAAGAAGCTTCTCATCCTGAAGCCATATTTTGTGCGACGGACAATCTCGCTATGGCAGTGATGGACGTGGCTCGTTTAGAGTTCGGGCTCCGTATCCCAGAAGATCTACAAGTGATTGGGTTTGATGACATCCCACAAACTCAGTGGCTGAACTACCAATTGACCACTTTCAAGCAGGATTTCCGACGCCTTGCACGTGAGTCCGTGAAAATTGTCGTTAGCCAGATTCAAGAACAAGACACCAGCTTAGTGAAATTAATGGTGCCAGTTCAATTTGTAGAACGTAACACTACGTTAAAAGCAAAATAGCGTTTTCTTCAGCCTTTGTTTGCATGATTAAAACAGGCTTTTAAACAACCAAAATACAAAAATCCCGTTGGCGACGATTAGAGTCTCCAACGGGATTTTGTATTTCTACTCAGCCTTTTCTGCCCCAACTACTTGAGACAAGTGCGTATTAATTACCCACACCACCTGTTTTCTCAGCTGGTAAATCTGGTGTCACTGGGGGCCACTCTTGGAAGGTCGCTAGATGTTGTTGTACAGCAGCTTGAGCAGGACCAAATGCCCACATTTTCTGCCCCATCCATTTCAAGTACATGCCCGACTCTTCTGCCGCTCGCTCGTATGGGTCACGACGTAAGTTAAAGAGTAACGGTGCGTTTAACTCCTCTTTCGGACCACTCCAGCCATGGTTTTGGACCACAAAGTGCGCCTTCCAATCACCAATACGAACCGCTTGTAGCTTGTCTCGTTCGTAGTAGTAGATCTCTTTACGATTAGACTCGCCTTTCTCTGCCAGCATATCCACTTGGTTGTAACCATCAAGGTGCGCTTTAAAGCCATCGTGACCTTTCAGCATTTTCTCTTTTAGATCCGTTGGACCACCAGCCGCAGCAACCAGAGTGGGTAACCAGTCCATACCATCAAAGATGCCATTGCCTACAGTACCTGCAGGTATTTTACCCGGCCAGCTAACCAGTGCAGGAGCGCGAACGCCACCTTCCCAAGTTGTGCCTTTTTCGCCATGGAATGGTGTCATACCACCATCTGGCCACGTCATGATCTCAGGACCATTATCCGCAGTGAAAATGATGATGGTGTTATCGGCAATACCGAGTTCTTCCATTTTCGCCATCATCTCACCAACATGGTCATCAAGATCTTTCATGACCACTTCTTGAAGTCCCCAACCGTTTTGGCCAAGCATGGCTTCGTATTCAGGTGACAGGTGCGTCCAAACGTGACCACGTGATGGACAGTACCAAGTGAAGAATGGCTTATCCGCTTCAACCGCCCTTTCGATGAAGTTGATCGCGTGTTTATTCACTTCATCATCGAGTGTACGCATACGCTCAATCGACAATGCACCATCATCTTCGATCGTTTGACCACCTTTGCCATCTGATCTTGCGTAAATGACATTACGAGGTGCAAAAGCATCCAAAGATCCATCTTTTGGCCAATCTGGATCTTCTGTGTATTCCATTGCATTCAAGTGATACAACCAACCCCAATACTCATCAAAACCGTGCATTGTCGGTAGGAATTCATCTCGATCACCAAGATGGTTTTTACCAAACTGACCCGTAACATAACCCATGGTTTTAAGAATCTCAGGAAGCGTTGGCGTGTCGGCACTTAAACCAACTGGGCCACCTGGCAATCCGACTGAGTGCATGCCTGTTCGAACAGGGAGTTGACCCGTTAAGAATGCAGAACGACCCGCCGTACAAGAGGGTTGAGCGTAATAATCGGTCAGTAGCATGCCCTTTTCAGCAATACTATCGATGTTTGGTGTTTCACTACTCATCACACCATTGTGATAAGCACTCAGGTTTGATATCCCAATATCATCCGTGAAGATAACAAAAATATTCGGTTGCTCTTGGGCTGACCATGCTGATAGCGAAAAGCTGCTCAACACACTCAGAACAACAAGGTGGAAAATCCTTTTCATAGAATGTCCTTATACTGTTTCAGATTGCTCTTTGTTAACCATTTTTATTCCTACCAAACCAAAGCCAAGCTCCAATAGTAGATAGACGACAAGTAGCCAGTGAGGCATGCCATCTATCAACAAGCTAATGACTCGGCCAGCAGCCAAACCCAACATGAAGACCACCAAACTGTAGAGTGCTGGCAGTCGGTATTTCTTTAGTAGCGCCCCTGCTATCCAAAACAGAGCCAACGCTAGGTACAACCCCATTACGGCACGAAAAATATGAGTGACATTGATAGGGCTAGCATCAATTCCGAAAAGATAATCAAGGGAGACAACGGGGGCATAACCGTACGACAACGCAATCGGTGTTAAACCCAAAACAGCAACGAACAAAAAAATGCTTTGTGGCTTCATATCCTTACTCTTTTAATTTGGCTCTTTTCAAAAAACATAGTCTACAATCAGCAATATACAAGTTGCATATGTGAAAAATGGATAGTTAAAACACACATTCACATTCGTGCTATTTCACATCGAAGATAAGGATATCAATATGGCTAAATGGCGTTACCTACTCGCATCAGCATTAGCTGCAAGTTCAACCGTAAATGCTCAGGAAGCAAGCGCACAAGCGGATACAAAAAAGTGGCAACATAGCTTCGAAATTTACGCGCTCGCACTCAACATCCGTGGAGACAGCACCATTAGTGATTTGTCTGCTGATATCGATGTTGATCCTGCATTCATCATGGATCATCTTGATATGACCGCAATGGTGCGCTTAGAGGGTATCTATGACAATCAATGGGGCTATTACATTGACTACAGCTTCATGAAGTTAAGCGGAAAAACAAACTCAGTGTTAGGTAGCAACCTAGAGGTATTGAGGGGCAACCTTGATATCCGACAAGGTGTTTTAGATGTGAAGGGGTTTAAGCGCTACCAGTACGATTTTGGCACGATTGATTATCTGTTTGGGCTTCGTTGGTGGGATAACGACATCGATGCCAAGCTTTACGGTTCAGGTGGCAATTTAAGTGCAGACCGATCACTCGATGAAGATTGGGTTGATTACCAAATAGGTGTGAGATGGATAACGCAGCTCAATAAGGATTGGAAGTTTCACGCAACTATTGACGCAGGGCTTGGCAGTGACACCAACTTTACCTCATCTCTGTTAACTGGCGTGCGATACCAGATAAACAGTTGGTCTGACTTAAATGTTGCCTACAAATCGACCTGGGTTGATTACGAAAACAAGGGGACCTTTGAATACGATACCGCATCGCAAGGGTTCCTGATTGGTTGGGCTGCTCACTTTTAATCCAATTATCGTAACGTATTAGAACCTAGGCCAACCCAACATTGGTCATTTGGATTTAATTTCTATTAAAACGTAAGCCTTAATTGATCCGTACCTCTGGTGATGACCTCCGTCGCCAGAGGTTTTTCTTCGTGAAACATACACCGCCCTCCCTCAAGGAAAGCCCATAAAATCATAGACTAACACCTGTACATCGTTCATTTAATCTATCTAAAAAATTGTAATTTTAGGTCATGGAAATACAGGTTTATATCTTGAGATATTTAATCTTCATTTAATCCTACCCGCCCCATTCGAACAGTGTTTTTTATTTTTAAAATATCGCTAGAATCCTCTCCCGAAATTTACAAACCAGAGTGGAAACAATGAAAAAATTAATCTTAGCGGCTCTTACGATTGCCTCAGTTACCGGCATCGCATCAACTTCAGCTTTTGCATCAAATGAAATGTATGCACTAGGCGGTTTCGGGATGGATGATGGCGATGTCGGTGGCCAATTCACATTTGGTAGCCAAATCATGCAAAGCAAGTGGTATGTTGAATCAACGTTGCTTGTTATTAGCACTGATGAAAAGGATCTTCAAACAAAGCAAGAGTTCGATTCTTTAATGCTTTCATTAACACCTATGTATAAGCACAGCTTCAGCGAAAACTTCGCTGTTTATGGTAAGGCGGGCGCTTTTTACGCACACTCAGATACCAAACTGGTTTTCCTATCTAGCGATAATAATGAAGTCCACAAAGGGTCCCATGGTGATTTTGGCTTAACTTACGGTATCGGCGCAGAATACAAGTCACTAAAACCAGTTTTCGGCCACTCCAAGTTTGTGACTCGAGCTGGATTTGATTGGTATGAGTTCGGAGGAAGTACTGGTTGGTATACCGCTGAGTCAGTACTAAGTATCCAAGCAGGCTTTACCTTTTAATTGAGTAGAAAAAATGAGTAAGCCTCTTGTTAGACGAGGCTTACTTCGTTACACATTTTGGTTCAGACTACGCACTCTTTCTTCATGATAGTTAAGCCAGCTTCGAGAGTTTCTGTCCAAGCTTGTTCAACGCTTTCATCATAGTGAGGATCGTATTTTTTAACCGTATTGAGTAACGAATTAAACCACTCGTTGAGCTCAATCTCGGAAATATCCAGTCCTAAGTCTTTATGCCTTTTACCCAATTTCTTTACTGAGTTACGCACGCTCGGCAGACCAGCAGAATTATAGATAAGAATGATCGAGGCTTTAAGCATCTTGGTTTGCTGCTCTAACCCTATCTTTTCAAAACGTTCTGAAAACCTTGGATTATGCTCGCAAAAATCCGCCAGAAAGCTCTCCAAAAATTCTTGGTCAATCCGGCAGCGCTCAAAGCTTTCATAAAACAGTTCGTTCGGTTTCATCTAGCAAGTCCTTTGCAATAGTCAGCAGGTTTTTAAAATAACAGGTTAGTTCAGAGCAGCGATAAACTAACTCCGAACTATCAATACACTCTAATTATACGCCACTGTGGCATATTTTGAACGATGACATAAGGCGAACTGTGGCATAACGTAAACTATGGCATAAAGTGAGTTGCACAGATCTTGTTTCCATCAGGATCTCGCAAATAAGCCATGTACAAGCGACGATCGTCAGAACCTCTCGCTCCGGGTCCGTTTTCAATGCTGGTACCGCCATTTTCGACGCCAACTCGATGCCAGTCATCTACAACTTCAGGAGAAGACGCAAGAAAACCCACCGTCATGCCGTTGCCGTGAGTCGCAGGCTGACCATCAATCGGCTTCGTTAAGCCCAACACACCCGTTTGGCTAACGTAAACACAGCGCCCTTTAGGGTCAACAGAACCTTCGCTATAACCAAGCACTTTCATGATTGGGTCATAAAAAGCCTTCGCGCGTTCAATATCTTCGGTACCGAGAAAAACATGGCTGAACATAACTAACCTCTTCTTTTATTGAAAGAACCACCTAAACTAGACCTATAATTCGTGTTTGTCTAGGCACGCTATTCGGTCACAACTGTTGCTTAACCCATTGAGCAAACACCTGAAACTTAGTTCGCTGCTCCATGCCTTTCGGGCACACTAAATCATACCCTTTGCCCGATTCAACGCTCATAAGAGGTGCGACCAACAAGCCTTGTTCAATCTGCGGAGTCATAAACTCTAACCGCCCTAATGCGAGCCCCATCGATAATATCGCCGCATCCATCGCCAAGCGGTTATCGCTGTAATAGTCACACTGAAGCGCGCAGTTGGTATCACTTTGAGCTTCATACAACCAACGCTGCCACGCAGTAATATCGCCACTGTGAATGAAACGAACATCGTCTAAGTGTTGAATGCCTTGGTCTAGTTCGAAGCGTTTCGCGTATTCAGGGCTACACACAGGAGTTCTTACTCCACTGAATAATCGCTCACTGTAATGGTTTGGGTAATGGCCTTCGCTATAGAAAATTGCCACGTCATAGGGTTCAAACTGGAAGTCTGACTGGCTCTGTTTGGTTTGCAGTTTGATGCTTAGATTCGGATACAAGCGTCTGAATTCTGGCAAGCGCGGCATTAACCATGATGAAGCAAAATAAGGCGATGTCGCGATGTACAGCTCCCCACTTAGCTCACCCGTTTGAATATCCATGAGTTCGGAAAAGATAGACTCAAACGAGACGTTCAACATGGATAACACGCGCTGACCTTCTGGCGTCAGTTCGAGCTTTCTTGTCTTGCGCACAAACAAGTTGAACTTCAATTGTTGTTCGAGTTTTTTGATGCGATGGCTGACCCCTCCCTGCGTTAAGAAGAGCTCATCGGCGGCAAGCGTAAAGCTTAAATGTTTAGCCGCAACACTAAAGGTGTGCAGCAGTGACAGCGTTTGTTGGCGATTTTCGAACAGCCCCATGCATTAACCTCACTAATTCATAAGTCGTCATAACTGGTTTGTCGGTATATGTAACCATCATATAAATTAAACCAAGTAATCTACAATATTAAATGGTGAACAGCATGCAACAGGATCAAAAACTCAAAGTAACCGTGATTGGTGGCGGCTCAAGTTACACCCCAGAGCTCGTTGAAGGACTGCTCAAGCGCCATCACGAATTACCTATCTCTGATCTGTGGTTAGTCGATATCGAACAAGGCATGGAAAAAGCAGAGATAATCGCGGCGCTCACCAAGCGAATGATAAACAAAGCAGGCTGTGAGATTAATGTTCACCTCACCACAGATCGAAAATCAGCTCTGAAAGATGCAGATTTTGTCTGCTCACAATTTCGCGCCGGAAGAATGGAAGCAAGATTACGTGACGAAAGGATTGCTCTGAAGTATCGCATGATCGGACAAGAGACCAATGGCTTGGGTGGCTTCTCTAATGCGTGCCGAACCATTCCGATTGCTCTCGAGATAGCGAAAGAGATGGAAGAACGGTGTCCAAATGCGTGGTTACTCAACTTCACCAACCCATCAGGCATGGTAACGGAAGCACTGATTAAGCACTCAACCATTAAAACCGTTGGTCTATGTAACGTTCCCGTCAACATGGAGCTAGGCGCGGCGAAAATGCTCGGCGCAGAACGTAAAGATATCACGATGCAAATTGCCGGATTAAATCACCTAGTGTGGGCTCGTAAGGTGCTTCATAAAGGTGAAGACAAGTTGGGAGAACTCATCGAACAACTCCTTGGTGGTAACGATCAAATGATGCCAAAGAACATCCCTCCTTTTGAGTGGGACTCTGAATTGATTCGTTCTCTGAACATCGTTCCTTGTGCTTACCTACGTTACTACTACCAATCCAGAGACATCTTAGACAAAGAGTTTACTGCGTCTGAAAACAGCACCAATCGCGCAGATTTAGTTGCCAAGGTTGAACAGCAGTTGTTAGAAATCTACAAAGATCCCATGCTCGATACCAAGCCTAAATTGTTAGAAGAACGAGGCGGTGCTTACTACTCTGAAGCGGCCTGTGAGCTGATGAGCAGTATTCACAATAACAAACGTTCTATCATGCACGTCAACACTCGCAACAATGGTGCGATTCAAGGATTACCCGATGACTGTGCTGTAGAAGTAAGTTCGGTAATCACCAGCAGTGCGATCCTACCACTGAACGTTGAACCTTTTGATAGCGACACGCTGCGCTTAATTCAACAGATGAAAGAGTTTGAAACCTTGACCGTTAAAGCGGCGATGACGGGTGACATCGCAACAGCAAAACGTGCCCTGATCTTAAACCCTATCGTCGATAGTGGTTCGCACATCGACGAGGCTTTACAAGAAACCATTCGCGAGAACTTAGACTTCATGCCTGCGTTCGCTCATCGACTCGCTTAATGTGGCATTTTGTTAGCAGCTAATAAGCTCGGTGATAACAGCTAATAAGCTCAGTGACAGCAGAGCTCATTCAAGATATTGAATCCAAATCTTTTAATAAGAGGTCATGATGAAATTGATACTCAACGCCGATGATTTCGGCCTCACTGAAAGCGTGAACCATGGCATCGTCGACTGCTTTAAGGCGGGTTTGGTTAAGTCGACCACCATCATGATGAATCAACCGGGTACACAAAACGCGATTGAGCTCTATCATCAAGGTTTAGTCCCTGAAGTTGGTTTGCACTTTACAGTCACCGCATGCAAACCACTGACGTCACCAGAGTTAGTGCCAAGCTTAGTCGACGAACACGGCCACTTCTTTAGCAACGTGACTCTGTTCGATAAATCAGATGTGAATGAAGATGAGGTGATGCTCGAACTCAACGCGCAATATCAAGCCGCCCTCGATGCCGGTTTAAAGATTAACCATATCGACAGCCATCACTTTGGTGGTGTATTTAAATCTTTAAAAGCAGCGTTTACCCGCAAAGTGAATCGCATTGGTCTGCCAGTTAGACGAATCGATAACATCTTAAGTGGCCAAGATGCACTGCGAGTGCCAACGCCAGATGCTTTCGACATGCGTTTCTTTGACGAAGGCGTATCACTGAATGGCCTGCAAGATTTATTACTGAGCTACCAAACTATGATGCCTGACGGTGTGCTTGAGTTAATGTGCCACCCTTCATCAGTAGCAAGTGAACAGCTTAAGTCCCTATCAAGCTACAGTGATAAACGCGTCGAAGAGCATCAACTGCTCACTAGCCCAGCGCTAAAACAGTGGTTGGCTGACCATCAGATTGAGTGCATTGGATTCGACGATCTCAGATAGGGAGCCTTAAGTCAGGGCTACTCAACGATCCGTTGTGGGCCCTGCCCTTGGTCATGCAGAATATCTTCAGGGTTCAACAAGTGGCACTTCTGCATACTCAAACACCCGCAACCGATACAGCCGGTTAAGTTCTCTTGTAGCGATTTAATCTGCGCCATTTTACTGTCGAGTTGCCCCTGCCACTTCTTAGCAACGCGCTCCCAATCTCGCTTAGTCGCGGTATGGTTCATCGGCAGTGTCGATAATTCTTCGGTGATCTCTTCCAGCGTGAAGCCTATCGACTGCGCGACTTGTATCAAAGCAATTCGTCTCAACATCGCCGACTGATATCGACGCTGATTTCCGTTAGTACGAATTGAAGCAATCAACCCCTTGGTTTCATAAAAGCGTAAGGCCGAAGGAGCCACGCCACTGCGCTCTGCCAACTGGCCTATGGTGAGGTATACGATGTTTCTCATTGTTACACTATCCTTGAGATCATAAAATATTTAAAGCTTACTTTAACTTTAGAATAGCGACCTATTGTTACCTTAACCAGTTAATGTCCTTAAACTTTGACAACGGGCGCAATGAAAAGAAACCACGCAAATGGCTGCTTTGTTTTATTGTCGTGTTCTCGCTCTCTAAATCTGACTCATGATAGATTTCAGGCTCTCGGCGATTTCGGCGTTGATGATCTCACCCGTTTCTACATTAAAGTTGTCGTAGAAACTTGGCACCGACATCGAGCCCTTCACATCAGCATCAAAGTAAGGTGCAGAATGTACCGCAGACGACAACACAGAGCTTGCGCCGCCTGGGCCTGGTGATGTAGAGAGCATAACAACAGGTTTGCCTTGGTACACTTTCATGTCGATTCGTGATGTCCAATCAAACACATTCTTAAAGGCTGCGGTGTATGAGCCGTTGTACTCTGCAAAAGAGATGACCACAGCATCAGCTTCGCCAATCTTGCTAAAAAAGCGCTGCGCGTGTTGATGAACGCCAGACTCTTTTTCTCTGTCTTCACTGTAAATAGGCATCTCGAAATCATTAAGATCGAGCACCTCTACTTGCGCGCCCTCGGCTAAGCTTGCGGTGTACGCTGCCAATTGTTGGTTAATCGATGCTTTACTGTTGGTTGCGCCAATTGCTAATACTTTCATTGTTGATCCTTGTTCATTTTTCTCACCTTTTTGCACTCATGACTTCAATTACGGAGCTCAAAGTTCATAACTGAAGATTCGTAACGTCTGTTTGATAACATCAAAACCTGCACTAGGCGACAAGGTGATAGATTGTGTTTTAGATTGGGGATGATGATAAAACCTCAAGTTAACTTGAGGTAAAGCGATATTTTCAAAGAATAGGAAATAGTTTAAAAATAAAGGTAAAACAGTGAATTACCTCAGAAAAAACATGAACTTGTATTGCATAGACAAAAAGAAGCACACCCAAAATGCAGTGGGTGTGCTTTATTGAGGTGTTATTTACTTAGATTGATTTAATGGACTGACACCCGAATAGGCAACACCCGATAGCTCGGCCATTTCGCGATTCCATGTTGCCAAATCGTGAGGATTAAACTGATTCAAATGGTCGTGACCACATGCTCTCGCCATCACTTGCATCAATTCAGTCGAGGCTTCGAAGAAGTTCTTCAATTGGTTCGAGGCCTTTTCGACATTTAAGCGTTGGCGTAAATCGGCTTTTTGAGTCGCGATGCCCGCCGGGCAATTATTGGTGTTACACATTCGGGCGGCAACACACCCTATCGACTGCATGGCACTGTTCGAGATAGCGACACCATCTGCACCAAGCGCCATCGCTTTTACAAAGTCCATTGGAACACGAAGCCCACCAGTAATGATTAAGGTGACTCTGTCACTTACGCCTTGTTTATCTAGATAGGCTCTGGCACGAGCAAGCGCTGGAATGGTCGGCACACTAATATGGTCACGGAACATTTCTGGCGCCGCCCCAGTACCACCGCCTCGACCATCCAAGATGATGTAATCGGCACTGGCATCAAGTGCGAACTGAATATCCTCTTCAATATGATTGGCACTCAACTTGAAGCCTATTGGGATCCCGCCCGTCACTTCTCGAACTCGGTCGGCAAAATTTTTGAAATCCTCGACGGTTTTTAGATCAACAAAGGTGGGTGGAGAAATCGCGGCTGTACCTGCTTCAATGCCACGCACCTCAGCTATCTTACCAATGTTCTTCGCACCCGGTAGGTGACCGCCAGTTCCGGTTTTAGCACCCTGCCCGCCTTTAAAATGGAAGGCTTGGACATTTTTGAGCTTAGATTCATCGTAACCAAATTGTGCGCTGGCTAGTTCGTAAAAGTAACGTGAGTTTGCCGCTTGCTCTTCGGGCAACATGCCGCCCTCACCCGAGCAGATCCCCGTTCCCGCCAACTCCGCGCCTGTCGCTAAAGAAATTTTCGCTTCTTCAGATAACGAACCAAAACTCATATCAGACACAAATAAAGAGATGTTCAATTTAAGCGGCTTTTTCGCTTTTGGCCCAATAATAAGCTCAGTACCGACTGGCACATGTTCCAACAGAGGTTTGGTCGCCATTTGAGCAACCATCACTTGAATATCATCCCAGTGAGGTAATAGATATCTTGGAACACCCATTGAAGTCATTGGCCCATGGTGACCCACTTTGGATAAGCCATCTCGTGCTAATTGATGAATGAATTCGACCGTGGGCTCTTCTTTGGTTGCAGAAGCCGCAGGTGAGAGATCGGGTGTTGCCGCTTGGATGTGAACATCGGGGCCTTCTTGGCCCACTTGCTCAGCCGTAAACTGTTTATGGGTGCCATCACAGAAAGGGAGATTGTTCGAATACTTACAGCGGCACAGGTAAGCGTCGCCGGTTTCTTCGGCCACGAAACTCTTCGGTTTGAAGCCCGTTCCTGCATGAGAACCATCACAAAACGGTTGGTTTTTCGATTTCCCACAGGTACAGAAGTAATACTCCTCCCCTTCTGTTAGCTCGACCTTAACGGGTTTGTTATCCGCTATTACTGGATTCTTCATAGTTCGCTCACCTTTTCTTTCTTATGATTTGATGACTGAAGCGATGACTTGCTCACAAGAGTAAAGTAAAGGTGAGATACGCGGCTAATTCAATAAATGAGCCAGAGAAAACAAGCTGGATAGACAGCCTAAAAACAGAAATCTTGCTGATTCAACACAAACAAAAATGGCCACCAAATCGGCAGCCATTGTGTTTTAAATCTGAGTCTAAGCTAAACGTGAAAGGTTAATCGAATAACTCGATGACCAGCTTGTTGTCTTTAATCACTAGATTAGGTTCCGATGACTTGATCAATGACTCTTGAACCTTGTTGCTGTCCAGTTTGTAAACCGGTGACTGGGACAAAGCAAAGCCAATCATAGAAACGGCAGGCTTAAGTAGTTTGGCGACCTCAGGCGAAAGCTGTTTATCTTTTTCTTCAAAGCGCTCTAAACGCAGTGATTTCAAATAAATCTCGCCACTTTCTTTGTCATATTCAGGAATCGCACTGAACTCGATATCAAGATCCAACCTCATATTCGGCACGTTAAACACCTGAACTTGTGCATTGGTATTCGCCAGAACAGACACGCGTTCGGCATCAGCTCGGCCAATTTGCACCGCTAAGTCATCGACAGCGACTTGCGCATACATAACGTTTTGTACACCCACTTCTTGCTCTAACATCACCGAATCTTGAAGGTAGTTCGTCATTTCTTGTTCAGTAACGCTGTAGCTCACACAACCACTTAGCATTAGGGCTATGAAGGCTAGAATGAAACGGCTCATTGATTTCGTTGTCATTGGGGATCGACTCTTAATATGTAATTGCATGGAACGGATTTTACCTCGAGATGGTACTGTAAAATAGTCGTCACTATTACAGTGTCGGATAACTGAGTAAAATGATCCACCTAATCGGTGATTGCGTATAGTTGGGAATTGGTAAAAATAGTAAGGGAAGCAATGACTTCATTAACGATATTCTACGATGGGACATGTCCATTGTGCGCAAAGGAGATGGCGGCACTTGCCAAGCATGATGTCGAGAATAAGATTCAAACCATCGATATCTACAGTGAAGATTTTTCAGACTACCCTCAGATTGATGCGGACGCAGCCAACACTATTTTGCATGCACTGGATGAGAATGGAAAACTGCTGCTAGGTTTAGACGTGACCTACCAAGCGTGGCGCTTAGTAGGAAAAGGTTGGCTATACGCCCCTTTACGTTGGGCGATATTCAAGCCAGTGGCCGACTGGTGTTATCTTCGGTTTGCCAAGAACCGATACAAAGTCTCTTTCTGGCTAACTGGAAAGTCACGCTGCGATGGTAACAGCTGCACAAAATAGTACTTGGTTAAGACATACCACTTGCGACTTTGTAATACACCACACCAAACAGCGCAGCAAAAACTAAAACGGTAACCGCGACTTTTAACCAAATAAACTTCATGTTTTTTCCTTTAAATTCTGTTTACTGTTTCGCGAGCAACGTTACCACAACAAAACATTCGGTTGGGTAATGATTTATAGAACTTTGTAGTGAGTCTTGATAACTAAGTGAGAACCTTTATGTCGGCAAAAGAAAGAAATCTACCTACCCATCGTATTTCAAGATTCAGTAAGTTCGCCTCGCTGGCAACAAGGGTCGCGGGTAATGTGCTGACGGAAGGCACCAAGCAAATAGCACAAGGCAACAGGCCCAAAGCAAAAGACTTACTGCTAACGCCACAAAACATTGCTCGTCTAACCGATCAACTCGCACACCTGCGCGGTGCAGCAATGAAACTGGGGCAGATGCTGTCAATGGATGCGGGTGATATTCTTGAACCCGAGTTAGCCAACATTCTTGCTCGCCTACGTTCAGACGCTGACCCACTGCCAGCCAAACAGCTCAGCCAAGTGTTAGAAAATTCACTCGGAATGAACTGGAAGGCGGAGTTTATCTCCTTCAACTTTAAGCCCATAGCCAGTGCGTCCATCGGTCAGGTTCACCAAGCGTATAGCAACTCTGGAGACAAACTTGCCATAAAAGTCCAATACCCAGGCATTCGAAAAAGCATCGACAGTGATGTAGACAACGTAGGCACATTGCTGAACATCGTTGGTTTGATTCCCAAGTCTGTCGATTACAAAGGCTTATTAGAAGAGGCAAAAAAACAACTACATGATGAAGCCGACTATGCTCGCGAGGCTGACTATGCGACTCGTTATCACAATGCATTAAAAGAACACTCTCACTTCGTTGTACCTAAAATTCACCCTCAAATGTCTTCAGAATCAGTGCTCGCAATGGACTTCATTGAAGGCGTCTCGATAGAGCAAATAGAAGGTTACGATCAAAGCACCCGTGATTTTGTGATGCACAGCTTGCTTGAGCTTCTGTTCAGAGAGTTATTCGACTTCAAGATGGTGCAAACCGATCCTAACTTCGCCAATTACTTGTATGTAGAACAAACACGACAGATTGGCTTATTGGATTTCGGAGCCACCCGTGAATACAGCGACCGTTTCAGTGATGGTTATCGCATGGCTTTCACTTCTGTAGTTACTCATGATGAGCAGGGGTTAAACAAAGCCCTAGAGCAAATTGGATTTTTTAGCGAGACAATCCTCCCAAACCAACGCCAAGCGATTCTCAACTTAGTGAAAATGGCCTGTGAACCCATGCTTGTCGATGAAGGTTACGACTTCAAAGCCAGTGGTTTGGCCCAAAGGCTTCGTGAAGCAGGAACCATACTCAGCATGGAGCAAGAGTATTGGCACACGCCACCAGCAGACGCTCTATTCCTCCACCGAAAGATTGGAGGCATGTACCTGCTGGCATCTCGCCTTGGAGCCAAGGTGAATATCAGGCGCTTGGTGGCGCCCTATTTGCTAAGCGACAGCTGATACTTAACTGATAGCTGATATTGAAGCAATTCTGGTCTTTAAAGTGATCATTTTAAGTCGTTGAACAGTAATAACAGTTACGCCAACTAAAATGAGTCAGACTTATGAAACATTCGATGCTGTGCTCCACCGCCCTAATCGCGAGCCTAACGAGTTCATTCGCTTTTTCAGCTAGCTGCCCTGAGATACTTAACGGTAAACAAAGGTTGTTAAATTCAAACGAAGAGATTGAGCTGTGTGAAGAGTTTCAAGGTAAAACTTTATTGATCGTGAACACGGCAAGTCAGTGCGGTTTCACCCCACAGTTCGAGCAACTTGAGCAGCTTCACCAAACGTATAAAGACGAAGGATTCACGGTTGTTGGTTTCCCAAGTAATGATTTTCGCCAAGACAGAGGAAGCGAGGAGCAGTCCGCTAAAATCTGCTACCTAGATTATGGCGTCACCTTTCCGATGATGGCGCGCGCTTCACTCTCTGGGCCAAACGCAAATCCAGTCTTTGCCGAAATCCAACAACAAGCTGGTATCAAACCGAAATGGAATTTCTACAAGTTCTTGGTCAGCAAAGAAGGCAAAGTGATAGCAACCTTCCCGAGTTCTACATCGCCAACCAGTAGTACCCTCAAAAATGCTATTGAGCAGCAGTTATGAGGTCAGATTACTTGGAGACAACTCAAACACGCGACACCATGGCCAAGCTGGGTTATATGGGTTTAATCCCCTTTTTGTTCGGCCTACTGTTATCACTCACCGACAGCCAATTCTTTAGCTTGAGCGGCGAAACATTCTTCATCACCTACAGCGTGGTTATCTTGAGCTTTTTGTCGGGTATCTTGTGGGGTAATGGGATAGAGAACTTCGAAAGCCAATCCAGCAACAAGGCTCTGATTCTAAGCAATATTATTGTGTTGGCAGCGTGGCTAGCGGTGCTACTCGGTGAGCAGCAAGAGTTCCTCACCACTCTGATTCTGATCTTAGGCTACATTGCGGTTTGGCGAGCGGAAAGGTCCATGAGAGAAGAGAATCAAAGTGAAGGCCCCGATGGCTATTTTGATATGCGAACCCGACTGACCTCTAGCGTGGTGTTGATGCACGGTATCGTGATGTTGACCTAAGCGCGTGATGCCTGCATCTAAATAGGCACAATGAAACGGGAACTAGACGATGAGCTGCATGACCAAACGAGGCTCATCGTCTCCGAAATAATTACTCTCTTCTTTGATGGTCAAGAAACCCATCGACAAGTACAGCTCACAAGCCGAGCTGTTATTTGGATCAACAGTAAGCAACAGCTTAGAATCTTGTGGCAATGTTTCTATGGCCTGCTGCATCAATGAACGGCCAATCCCCATGCCTCGGTAAGCAGTATCAACAGCCAGTGACAAAACCCAATACTCTTGTTGTTTGTCGGTTGGTGTCATCAAAGCATAGCCCGCAACCTGCGAATCCTGTTTCGCCACCAACAAGCCCTTCCCCCAGCAATCAAATGCCTGACGAAAGAAAAACAGCGGATAGGCGTGATTGCCAAACAAAGCATGTTCAAGCTGGTAGATATCAGCCAGTTCTTGTTTTTCCGCACAGACAATATTCATACATCGACCTTAAATAGATTAACTACAACCGCGATTCGGCTACAACTGACCTTCAAATGAAGCCAGCCAAGTTGGCAATTGCTCTCTAAACCAATTGATGTACTTGGAAGCTTGTGGGTTGTTACGCGTGACTAATATATTCGTCACTTCCACTACGATCCAGCTTTTAGCGATGATCAATTGCTTTATTAATTCTTCACGCGGAATCAAGGTGTTATGGCAAAGATACTGTTCAACAATCAGCTCATAATCTTTCAGAGTACCCATTTGAGAAACGAGTGGCGCCAAGTCTATCGCGGGACTACCAAAGCCAAACCTCTCCCAATCAAATAACACGAGCTGACCGTTATCTCTTCTTCCCCAATTTCCTTCATTGGAGTCACCCGAAATTAACGTGTCATGATTAAAAAGAGCATCACTCTGCGATTGAATATATTTAAGACTGTCTTGCGTAACTTGAGGCAACTGTAGGGAAGATAAAGCCGATGTGGTGTCATCTAAACTCCATTGATGGCGCTTAACTTCAAATGTTGGTCGATATTGAGAACGATGAATACTCGCGAGCTGCTGAAATACGTCACTTGTTGTTTGTAGCTCGGTAAGGCAAACCGAATTAGGAATGTATTCGAGATAAAGCTCACAGCCATCGACCGCAAGAAGTTGAGGCGTATTCACTCCATCAAGATGCTGCGCTACGTGTTGGTAAAAAGCGACTTCAACCTCGCCAGCCCCTTGTTTATGAATACAAGGAGCGCCATTACGTTCAGTTAATGAAACCTGCGCAGCGCCCATTTGTGAAAGGTCTTGATTACTCGTCACATTCCTTCTATCCGTGTAAACAGCAGAACGAACCCTACTGACGGCTCACTAACAAATTCGCACCAGATAAGGCAAGAAACACAGAACATGCTTTATTGAAGCGCTTGGCCATTTGAGGTTTTGAAAACCAATTTCGTAGATATAAGCCAAAGGCGGCATAGATAGAAATCGCGAGCATTTCTAACACTAAGAATGTGCTTCCGAGGATGAAGAATTGCGTGTTTACATTAGCGGTGACATCAACGAATTGAGGAAGGAATGCCGTGAAGATAAGTATCGCTTTTGGATTGCCCGCCGCGAGTGCGAACTCTTGTTTAACCAGACCAAACCAATTCTTATTTCGTTCGATATCCGCGACCGGGCTAGCTTGTGAGCGCCATAGGTTGAACGCGATCCATAACAGGTACATCGCGCCAAATAGCTTGATAAGGAAAAACAACGTTTCAGAGGTGTAAAGCACAACCGCTAAGCCAGATGCAGCCAAAGCAATCATGCCAGAAAAAGCGAGGGTTCTTCCTAGTCCGGCGACAAAGGCGGCCTGAAATCCGTAACAACGGGCGTTGTTCATTGATAACAAATTGTTTGGGCCCGGAGTCATGTTGAGCGCAAAACAAGCGGGGATGAATAGCATTAACTTCCAGATTTCCATTTTTCGTCCTTGTTAAAAACTTCGTAAATATTTAATCAATGAACGAATGCAGAAAGCTCTGTATTTACCGCTTCACATGCCGCCATTTTAATTAATCATTACTCGACAATATAATGCTCTTCGTCTGGTTCAATCAAATTCTCTGCAATACCAATTTCGCCCGCGATGAAAATCGCACTCGCTATCGTTTCTAATGTTTTATTCGGCTCTCTATCCGGTACCTCGCCCAATTCAGGAACTGGCTGCGATCGCGTGATTGAATTACAAACGACACTTTCACAAACGATATTGTGTTGTTCCTGCTGAGAAACTTCTGGCGGCTTGAAATCTGGTGAATTGAAGTCGGGAGCACTCATACCCTCGCTTGAAAAATTAGAGGCGCTGTATGAGGCAGCTGAAAACAGAGAAAGGAGCAGCATCCACTTATTCATATATCTTTCCATCGTTAGCATTCGTTATATTTATAAATACTATCTAATTAAAATAATTATGAACAGTGTTTTATTATCAATAATTCATATATTTCTAAACGCTTATCAGGATACCCCGCACTCTAGATGAAGTGAGTTCAACTTACATGTGACTGCTTACCTAGCGTAAACTTATCGAGCAGCGCCTGCGGAACAGGAATAACAGAGTATCGAACAAAGACGACTAACGTCACTATTGCCACAAAACTGCCTAAAACAAAGTCATGAACATCAATCAACACCCAACCAAGAAGCCTGTCACTGGTAATCGCAAGTATGGCGATACTCAACGCTGCCATCCATTTACGGTGATCATAAGGTAAATATTCCATTTTTTGGCTCACGATATAGAGCAGTGACAGCCTCACGGCATAAGTACCACAAAGCACCACCACCACGGCCCACACGCCATAAATCGGTGTCACAACAAGATAGCCAATGGTTGCTAAGATCGCACAACCACCCTGTATCCACATTTGCGACTGACTTGAGTCACCGCTAAAACAACCGAGGTTAAGGTAATCCCCTGCATTCTTAATCACGCCGATGGCCAAGAGTGCCACGACGATGGTACCCGCATATTGATAACTGCTGGGCAAAATCAAAGTAATAAAACCGGGTACAGTGAGGATCATCAAACAACCCAACACAATGGCCAGATTAACGCCGACTAGCGCTCTGTCCGCACACTCTTTCTTACCATCAGGTTGTTGCAGCATGGCCACCCGATTTGGAAACCACCACAAAGCATAAGGCTGTAGTAGTAAGCCAAGCAGCAACGCAAACTTACCACTGACCGCGTAAATCGCCAGTCCTTCAACGCCTACAAAGCTCGCCATCACCCAGCGGTCTAGCCCTGTGATCATATACATCGAAGCTCCACCGACTAACGTGGGCAATCCAAATTTTAGGATCTTAGCGGAGTATTTGAGGCTGCCAAATGAGCCCATCTCCTGCCATTGATAACGCAGTAAACACAGCATCAATAACACACTCGAAACAGCGGCAGATATTAGTACACCATCAATGCCATAACCCGCTTCAAGCAATGCAAACGTCATAGCAGCTTGCACACTCGCCTTCATTGCATTGAGCATGCAAAAGCGCTTAGCCATCGCATTCATTCGCATCAATGTTAACGGGATAGAAATCGCACCATCTAACATGGTCGGTATTAGCAAAAGTAGGATTTGATAAGGTTGGAACTCGACGGGAAGAATCAGTAACAACGGCATACTAAGAGCAATTAAAGCCCCTCCTAGCACACAGACCAAGACACTCAACGTGAAACAGTTCGAGACAAGCTTTCTCTTTTCTTCACCCTCAGCGACGCCCACATACCGGTACATTGCCTCAACAATCCCAAAGCTAAATAAGATCGTCCCGATGTCAGCCAACAAGACGATGGCTTCTAAAGAACCGTATTCAGCCAACGTCATCTTATGGGTGATATAGGGGATCATCACGAGCGAGATCCCTTTCATCATCACGATGCCGATGGCGTAATAGGCCGACTGTTTTAATGAACCCATAGAAGTCACCTATTCCTTACAATGCAGGCATTAGGAAACTTTTACAGTCCCCAAGAAGATGTCGTAAGGCTCTTTTTTGAGGAGCCAACGCTAACGAGCGGATGCTATAAGACATGGCCCGTCGGTTCTGTTGTAAGCCTCTGTAATAGTCGGCGTAACCTTCTAGTATTCTTGCCTTTGCAATTTTGAAACTGGACGTCCGTAAGTTCCATCTCAGACTGTCATCTTGGTAACGTTGAAGAATGGTTTCGATAGACTGCAAATTTCTCAATTTAAGACTTTCAGTTTGGGTAACGGAACTCGCTCTCATCAAGTAACCAACCTGCACGGAGTTCAACACACCGATCTGATGGCTTTCACTCATTCGAAGCCACAGTTCCCAATCTTCCCCATACTTAATGTTAGCATTGAAACTGTCTGTTTGAGAGAACACATCCGCTTTCACCATGACGGTTGAGGTACCAATAACGTTATTTTCGATAATGAACCCTAGCGGGCTCTCAATATTAATGAACAACTCGTCTTGGTCTTGAAACTGCGACCAGTAACTAAAACAGTCGACTATCACTTGGTAGTCTTCAGTGAGGTGCTCGTAGTTAGTAAAGCTCATCGCAAGATCTGGGTAGCGCTGATGGAACTCGAGTTGTCGTTCGATTTTTTCTGGAAACCAAAAGTCGTCAGCGTCTAAAAAAGCAATGTATTCACCGGTCGCCTTTTCAATCCCTAGGTTTCTCGCTTGAGGCGCGCCAACACCCAAAGTGGATAATTTAATGATGCGTTCATCATGGATTGACGCGAGATAAGTCGACGTTCCATCGTTGCTGTTGTCGTCAATAATGATCAACTCCACGTCTTGATGTGTCTGCTTCAGTACGCTGCCAATTGCCTTCGGCAGGTAATCCAAACAGTTGTAGGTCGGGATAACAACACTTACTTTAGCCATAATGACGCCCCAGAATTATACGTTATATGGCTGACGTTGCAGGTTCTATGCCGAGAGTGTATTGCTATGAAATCACTTTTAGATCAGTCGCCTACGCAGACACTCTCAAAATGACGAACAGGGTGATCAGACATGAGCGTCAAAACTCCAATTTGATTATCAATTTGAGAAAATGAGCGACTTCTGGGGGGATAACCTTTGGAAAACCATCGAAAGCCCTCCAAAGCTACGATTTTATCTTGGTTCGTATTTTGCTTATTTGACTTTAATAGCATCAGTCAAAGGAGCAAAAAATGAAGAAAGTAGCATTTATAGCACCAACTTATCCTGTACTCAGCGAGACCTTCATCCAAACAGAAGTCGACTCGGTGAAAGCTTGTGGACACGATGTTTGCGTGATGGCATTTGAGATAGAAGAGAGTGAAAAGTCATTTGACTATGACATCATAAAAATTGGTAAGGATGTTCGGGCGGGTAAGATAGCCAGCATCAATTGGTTTGGCTTTCTCCGGGCGGTATCCTTTGTTTCCAAGCAAACCAGTATGCCCAAAAAATCACTGTTCGCTTATGGATTCAAACTGGCGCTGCAACTCGCCGAGAACGACGTCGAACACGTTCATGCGCATTTCTGTCAGCACACTACAGCTCACGCCATCGTCGCGGCAAAGCTTCTGAATATCACCTGCTCGTTCGTTGCTCACGGTCATGATGTTTACGAGTTCGCTTATGATATTGAACAGAAGATTTCGTCGAGTGATTTTGTGGTCGCAGTGTGCAAAGACATGCTCACGGATTTCAACACCATGGCTAAGGGAAACATTAAACTCCTGCACTGTGGGGTAAATACCAAACAATTTCAACTACACCCAAAAACCGAAGCTAAGCAACTTCGTCTCGTTTTTCTTGGCCGATTAGTGGAGCAAAAAGGCATCCACCATCTTATTGATGCATTAGCGCCGATTGCCGAACCTCTCGACATTCATCTCGATATCATCGGTACTGGCGATTTAGAGCAACAATTAAAATTGCAGGTCAAAGAGCAAGGGCTCACTCGAAACGTGACCTTTCTTGGCGCTAAACCTCACGAGTGGGTGAAAGAGAAACTATCGAACTATGACAGCCTAATCGCGCCCTTCTGTTTTTCCGAAACTGGGTGTGTGGATACAGGGCCACTGGTTTTAAAAGAAGCGATGGCCGTGGGCACACCCGTCATTACGACCAACATCATGGGATGCAAAGAGATCGTCTCACCAGAGACAGGTTTTGTGGTTAGCGAAAAGAACGTGGAGGAATTAAGAGAAGCGATTGAGCGTTTCGCGCAGCTAAGCAGTAACGATAAAGCATCGATGGGGTTAAAGGCACGTGAGAGAGTGAAAGACAGTTTTAATTCGATCAAACAAGCTCAGCAATTATCTCGTTGGATAGAGAACCCAGCTCAATAAGGATTAACTCAGACAGCTATGCCTCACAAAAGCGACTGAGCACCACAAGATCAAAAGAGCGCTACATCAATTTGGAATGTAACGCTCAACTTAGCACAGCCTAATGATGGCAACTTATGCTTTCAGTAACTTTGATTAGCTTTTCATTAAGAAGCCTAGCTAGCCGGCTCGAAGTGCCAAAATAGACTCAATATCTTCGATGTCACGATATTGAGCTAGCTCCTGCTCTTTCGATGAAATAGCCACAATCGACATTCTATCGGCCAATTCGTTACCTTCAATACCAACGTGTCCGTTCACATGGTAGATGGTGATTTTTGAAGCCAGTTCTTGGTAGAAAGCATACGCAGGCTTAATAATATCGAGGTTTTTGATCTCGCCGCCCGACTTAGTCCAGCCCTTTTTCTCCCAGCCCGTTGCCCACTTAGTAATACAATCAATTGAGTACTTAGAGTCACAATAAATCGCAACAGACAGACCCGCGTTTAACTTCTCTTTCGCGAGAATAAACGCTTGCTTAAGCCCATGTAACTCGGCGGTATTGTTGGTACCAACAGGCTGATACAAGCCATACCACAATTCTGTTAATTGGTTGTTTTGGTATACCGCTAAACCCGTCCCCGCTTCACCAGGATTTGGCTCACAAGCACCATCGGTAAAGATCTTGATATCAAAAGGCATATCTGTGATTTGCTGCTCCGAAAGAGGCGGCACCTTCACTTTCGTCGCCTTACCCGCAGAGCTTGGCTTTGTCGCTGTAGAACCTGACGCAGACGACGTTTTACCACCGAAAGCAGACTCAGCCTCGCCTAGTGTTGGAAACGATTTATATCTCGCACCAGCAAAGCCATCGACTTGCGCTTTACACTCGTTCCAAGTGGTAAAAATACCCGGTGTGCGACCTTTCCAAACCACATAATATTTCTTAGCCAAACTAACTCCTTACCAAAACCTAAATACACAATACCCACACCTAAAATGATTCAGCTATGGGGTAGTAATTATGCCTGATTACGCTTGAAACACATAAATCATTGCATGAAATGCAGCGTGTGTTTCAAGAATATCTACGTTATCGACCAAGTATAGAGCGTTATTTCTAATCACAAACCAACGGCTTCTGATCAAGAACCTCTATGTGCTTCAAGGTCTTGTTTTAGTTTGGTCGTTAACTTTTTAACTTTTGGGAGAACTTGTTGCATTAACGACTGAGTCATGATCATTGACTCTGTTGTCACGGTTGGCATTTTTTTCAGAATGCTTTTTCCATGTTCTGTTTTGTAGAAATCGATCATTGCACTGAGCTCTTCTTCAGTGAATTGATTGCTGTAAATCGTTACAATTCCTGGCTCTAGCTTTTGCCAGCTAACCTCCTCTTTCATTAAGTCGTTCATGCCCTGATAGTAATCATCAAAAATAGCTTGTTCTGACTCTGAAACCCCTAGGTCTTTAGACATATTTGCCATCATGCTATCCATTTGAACGTATACCGCGTCCAACGTGGAATCGACATCCATAATCTGAAGAAGCTCTTTTATCAGAGCTTGCCTATCATCTTGTGCCGCTGATAATTGCAGCGGTACGAGTAGAAATAAAATTGCGAAAAATCTATACATTTTGAGGTCCCTTTAGCTTTGTAAAACAGCTGAAATATCTTTCAATACATCTCAACACATTGAATTATTTGCAAATTTACTCACTTTTTATCCATAAGTAAAACGAATTAAACAGTACAAAATAATATAAAATCAATTGCATTTGAATGTGAGGAACGTATTGGACAGATATGAGGAAGGCGAAGAGAGGAACAGAGCGCTTTTGAATAAAGAACCACAAGAGAACTAGAGCCTAAAAGCACTCGTTTCAAGTAATGAGTCATGCACTTGAAACGAGGATAGCTAATGGCGTGACACGACGTATCAATTGAGCTACGTATCAATGAAAAAGGTAATCAACCGCAACGAGGTTATAGAACAAAAACACCGCCATGCTGACGCCGATAGTCAGTAGCACATTGCCTGTTTTCCAAATCAACAGACCTGTGACCAGCGCACCTATCAAGTATGGGTTTTCAAGGCTTGGCCAAAATGTCTGCTCTGGTGCAAATACAATCGGCCCCCAAATTGCGGTAAGCACAGCGGGACTTGAATAGCGTAACAGGCGACGCGTGGTTTGATTTAATCGAAGCGGGATTGCTGGCTCTAGAAACAGATACCGACTAAAAAAAACAATCGCTGTCATAAGGAATATCGTTAACCAAATCATCTCTATTTCCCCTCCACAATTGTCTTGTTGCCGTTGTTTCGCTCTTGGAACGATTCGCTGATAAAGCCCGCTAACATACCGGCAATCGCTGCAATCATTAGCTCGCCCTCAATATTGTTAACCGACATGGCAACCGAAGTGACCAATGAAACCACCACACACACTACGACGGGTAGAGTTCGGATTAATGGGAACACCAAAGCGATAAAGGTTGCTGCGACCGCGAAGTCGAGCCCAATTTCATTAAGCGAAGGAATTTGGCTTCCCGCGACAATGCCAACGAAGCTCGCGATATTCCAAACGAGGTAAAAACCACCACCTACACCCGCAGCGTACCAACGATTAAATTCTTTCTGAGACTGCCCACTACAAATCGCGAACAGCTCATCGGTGAGCCAAAATCCAAGTAATAGGCGCCAACGCGCAGGAAGATGGCTGATTTTGTCACGCATCGATACGCTATACAGAAAGTGTCTAGACGTGATGAATAAGGTAGTCAACAACATGGTGCCTAAACCAATACCCGCTTTGAACATACCCGCAGCGACAAGTTGTGCAGAGCCAGCAAATAGAATAGCCGACATCGCTTGCGCTTGAAGCTGACTCAATCCAGCATCTATCGCATATGAGCCCGCTAGAATTCCCCAAGGGATTACCGCAATGCTCAAGGGCATTCCCGCTAAAACGCCCTTCCATAACTGTGTTCGTCTATCCATTATTTCACTATCCATATAGTTCTTTTCTCTCTTCACATTGGCTATTCAATGTAAGAGGAGTTGAGTCGGTTCGATTGTACAAACTTGCTCGATTTCATGCCCCTCTGTTTGCCACACTTAACCGCACTTGCCCGTACTTAACACAAGTTGGCCATACCTTAGCCATGCAAGTTTAGAGCATTTTGATGTATTGCCCCGGCGTGTAGCCATTGGCCTTTTTGAAGTGTCGATGAAAATGGCTTTGATCATGAAAACCACACTCTTGCGCTGTATCTGAAATGGTATGTCCTTGTTTCAATAACTTACGCGAAAGCCTTAACCGAGATTGGATTTGATACGCATGCGGCGGAAGACCAAATTCTTTCTGAAAAGAACGCACTAAGTGAAACGGGCTCAATGCCGCTAGCTTAGATAGCTCCTCTAGGGACACATCGGCTTGTGGAAAGTCATCTAAGAACTCTTTCACTAAGACAAGTTGGCGTTGAGTTTTCCCATCGAGTTGAGGGTTAAGCGGCGATTTTCCGTGTCGGCTAATCAGTTTAACCAACATCCCGTACATCAAGGTTTCTCTTAACAAGCGATTGTCAGATTCATCAATCGTGTTAAAGACTAATCTCAATTGATTAGCGAGTTCAGGGTCTTCAACAACCGCTCTTGGGAAGTAAGGCGCGCCGTAGTTCGGTAGGTTAAGATCCTGAGTGATCTTGGCAAGTTGCTCTGGGAGAGGATACATGGCTCGATATGCCCAACCACCTTCAGTGGCAGAGTGACCGCTATGAACTTCGTCGGCATTGACCAGAATGATCGCATCTTGTGGTGCTATATGATGCCCGCCCGTTCGATAGAAACGCTGAGCGCCCTGCTCAATAACACCAAGTGTGTAGCCCTCGTGGCTGTGGCGCGAGAAGTTCTGCTTTTCGTATTCAGCATTAAGGGTTTCAAGGCCACCGAGCTCTTCTGTGATCTTATATTCGGCCTTTTCTTTAGAGCGTTTCTTGTTCTCCATAACAATTCCCAAGCCTGTTAATTATCGAGCGACTTATCAGTCTACTCTATAGGCTCTTTCAGCTTTTGTACAAAATTGCGCTTTTGTTTGTTAATACTGTTTTTATCGTTGGCTTAATAACGCTTTCTAACTGGAAGGAAAGTCTTGGTCTATAACTAGTTGGCGAGAAATTGACAAATTGGTGGGGCAATCATGGCAATACTCTCTTCAAATCATCGGCAATAGACCTGATACACCATGAAAAATACGCTAATCCTTTTCTTTTTCCTGAGCCTAACTGGGTGCACTCATAACCAATCAAAAGCACTGAGCATGAACTCCTCGCCAGTCAATTCGTATCCTCAATCCATGTCGAACCTGCAACTGTGCGACACCTTGTATTACGGGCGCTCAAGCAACCAGACACTCGCAGCAATTGGCAGTGAGTTTAATCGAAGAGGATTATCAAAACATTGGTGTGATACCGAAACCAATAAGCTTTATCTAACAAAGACGATTGATTGGGTTGCTGACCAAGTAGAAGACAAAGAAGATTCGGAGGAAGAAGCGTCTGCCGTTGTGTTGCCTGCGAATTAAATGAGGCAATGATAGATAAACGTCTGTTCGCACTTAATGATCTCACTTGCTTAGGTAATTAAATGACCTATTTTTACTCAAAAAATCCCAAGTTAACCTGGCTGCGTTCGAAGAAAAACAACCGCTTCTTTTCGCTACACAAATATTACGAGGGTACTCGGGCGCAAGAGGAATAACATTTACGCTGGGATGAGATTCTGGAACGGCAAGCTCTGCAACAATAGAAACACCTAAGCCCGCTCTAATCAAAGCAAGTATCGAGGTCAATTGAACAATGGTGTGTTTTTCTTTAAGGCGAGATTTTGATAGCTTAAACCATTCTCTAATGAGCGCCTCGCTGCCCCCTTTACTCAGTATAAAATCTCGATCTTCGATATCCACAGCCGACAAAACTGACAACTGGGATAAAGGGTCATCTTCATGAACTAAAGCCACCATACGGTCAGTAAAAACTGGGATGATATCTAGATCCAAATACTCTTTATCAACCGAGATTGCAAAATCTACGCGCCCCTCTCGCAATGCTAATAATGCTCCTTCGTCAGTAAACTCGCTTATTTCAATTTTAACTTGAGGTAAGTGTTGGCTGATCGCATGAATTAGGCTGGGTAAAATATGTGTGGAAGCGGATGCGCCAAAAGAAGCCACTTTCACCTGTCCAGCGCCATCTTTTTGAATAAGTCGAAGCTGTCTCAATAACACCTCTCCCTGCAATTTCTGCTGTTTAGCGAACTCAGCAATCAACCTCCCTTCCTCTGTTAACAATAAGGGACGACTGTCTCTTCGAACTAAAGCGAAACCTAACACATCTTCAGCACGTCGAAGAGCTTTGCTCGCAGCGGGTTGGCTGACTCCTAATACCAGAGCGGCATCAGTGATACTTCCGAGCGCTAGTAACTGCAGAAGTAATTTGGGAACTAATGATGGGATGCTTTCCAAGTCTTCAACCATTTATATAACCTCAGGTTATTTTGATATCTATCTCTATGCTAGCAGACTACTTTTTCCGAAAAATAGATACTAGTCACCCGGAGAAAACAAATGACTATAGAAACATGGCTAACCTTCTGCCTCGCTTCACTTATCTTAACCATGACGCCAGGTCCCAGCATTTTGTTGGGCGTCATTCATTCAATGAAATATGGCGTTAATAAAGCTATTTTTACGGCACTAGGCGATATCTCAGCAAACTTCATACAGATGATCATTGTTGCAGTTGGACTTGGCATCATAATGTCAACGTCTGAACTAGCGTTCGCCGTTATCAAGTGGCTTGGGGTCACAACATTGCTGTACATGGGTATCAAGATGTTGTTTGATAAACCTGTGTGTGATGCACAAATAACCACCAATTCACCCACCGCGATTTCAGGCCACAGACTCTATTTAAGTGGTTTCTTCGTTGCAGCGGGTAACCCCAAAGCGATTGTCTTTTTCACTGCATTCTTCCCCCAGTTCATAGACCCAACCAAGCCCCTGTTATCACAAATGTTGGTGATGTGCCCCACAATGGCAGTGTTGGATTTTACGTGGGTGATGATTTACGCCATCTCTGCCAAGAAGCTTCTTGGGTTTATGCAAGATCGCCCAACGTACCTGAATAAAATCGGCGGCTCAGCGCTTTTAACTGCAGCCATTGCACTCGCTGTAACAAGTCACAGCTCCAACCTATAGTCGAGCCAATAAAGGAAAAAACAATAAATTGGGTTTCATTCGAGGGGAAAAAATAGGTTCATCGCGGATTAGCGGGAACTCAAAACAAAAACGGTAGTAAGTGATATGGT